>NZ_JAYGHP010000016.1 GCF_034932065.1 Crocosphaera sp. UHCC 0190 | reverse complement strand
CGCAAAACGCAAATCTTCAATTTGAGAGGCAGTTAAAGAGTTCTTTTCCGACACGGACAGCAAATTTCCTGAATATCACACTTTTTCTATTTTAACCTTTTTGGGATCTTCTCTCTCAGAAATCACCTTAAAGGCTGACCGCGATGTACCATATAAGAGAAAGTAACTTAGGGCGTTTCCTATTGGGTTGCCCCTGTGCCGTTCACTTTCTGGTTACAAAGACCTCTGGGAAGTGCGGAGTCTGATTATCTATTATGGAGGAAGTCATGACCAGCTTTTTTAAGCTTTTTAGTGCGGCTACTTTAATTCTTGGTTTAGGTTCAATAATTCTTTACCCTCACGTCAATACCGCCCAACCATCAAATAATACTTTCCAGCAGAAAGTAGCCGAAAACGCCATACAAGAGTGGATAAGTTTTAATGCTCCAAATCGACCAGTTGTTAGATCTCAGGCAGACGTTGCACTACTTGAGAGAGAGCCGTTGGAATATAGGAAGTGTCAGACAATTAATAGATATTGGGCAGTAGTTCCAGTAAATCAATCAGGGGATAACAAGCCGCCAAGTGGTGATAGTTGCAAACTTAATATCCCACCAACCCCGCAGGGAAAAGGACAAATAGGCAAATGGAATGAATATCCTTGGTCAGCAGCTTTTATTTCTTACATAATGCAGAAATCAGGTGCAGGAAATCAATTTAAGTATAGTGGTCGTCACGCAACTTATATTGTTGATTCTGTCAAGAACAGAGACACACAAAATTATCCCTTTCGAGGATATCCAATCGATCAAAAAGAACCTGAAATCGGAGATTTGATATGTGCGCCAAGAGGCAGTTCCAAGGATTTAGTCTATGACAAGATTTTACAAGAAGGTGATTTCACATCTCACTGTGATATCGTGGTTGCCAAAAATGATAACAAGAATATAGAGGTGATAGGAGGTAATGTTGGAGATACTGTTTCCAAAACAATCGTTCTTCTTAATTCCAAGGGTTATATTCAAAAGACCGATTCGCATTCGGATTTTAGACCTTGGTTTGTCGTAATCAAAAATACCCTCCGTCCTTAGTGTTAACGTTTTGATTTCAGAAGATATTGCGATGTTACTAAGGAGATCATTATTATGATAAAACGTCTATTTCTCTGGGGATTGATAGCCATGCCCAGCCTCTTGTTTAGCTCGTTGGTATTGGCTGAGAAAGAAATGACTTTTGAAGAAATGCAGTTTAAATCTACACCAAATGATATCTCCGTTTGGGAGATTGCCAACGCGCCTCAATTCAAAACCTCCACATCTTTAAATTGTCGCAACGGCGTTGGTATATCATCTCCAATCGTGACGGTCATTCCGGCAAATACCATTGTTGACAACAGAGCACAGAAAAATGCTATGGACTCTAACGATCCTTATGTTCTTAATGTGGGGTCTAACAATAATGGTTTGTGGGTGATGGTCCACCATAATAATCAACAATGTTTTGTTCGTGCTTCCATGCGATATATGATTCCTTGGTGGCAAAATGCAGAGGCACGAAGCATTCATAACTACAAACCACCTTCTCTTTCCGAAATACGACTCGGTACAATTCCTGTTGCTCAAGCTACGCCAATCCAAGAATCATTCCCACCAAAACTCAACCCTGGACTGAAGCAAATTCTGCGTTTGCCCGGAGGACAAATTTACATCGATGCTGATATGGATACTGATGCTGATGGCTCTCCTCGAGCAAGACAGATTGATCCATGTGAAGGATGTGGCAATACTGAAACTAGCCTTAAATATTCAGGCATATCTGGACAAGCTAAGAATGTAAATGCGGAAGTTGTACCATACATTGCCTTACCGGGGAATAATCCAAGGCTTCAGGATCGTTTTTATCACAGGATGGGCATTCAACTGGGAGATATCGTTGCTGTTATCTACAAAGATCGAATTGAGTATGCCATTTTTGCTGATGTGGGACCAAAAAATAAGATCGGTGAAGGGTCAATTGCGCTCAAACAATCTTTGCTAGGACGAGAACCTATCAATACCACTAACTTAAGTGTTCAGCAGGTAATCAGTATTACCAATAGTGGGATTTCCAAAGATGTGATTTACATTGTTTTCCCAAATTCTAAATTGAATGGATTAACACCTGAAAATGTAGTTGAGAAAGTTCGTGCTAGAGGGAAAGAACTCTTCAGGCAGATCGCTGGCAATCCCGACTAAGATAACGAATTTGTTAATTTTTCTCCTCTACTCTAATCCTATCAACTGCCCCAACTCCCTAACAGATTCATCTTGTTTCGTTCTGACTGTTACCAACTGCTCATTTAACCTATTCCCTCTCTCCTCAAAGCTTAACAATTGTTCCGTTGTTCCTTCTCCAAACTTATACCGAATTCTAAAATTCACGAGATACCTCAAAAGTTTTAACCTGACTCTCTACTAATTCAACTTGTCTGGTTGCCCCTTCATAATCAAGGAGTAACTTTAAGACTTTTTCCCCTAAGTTAACCTTCTCTTGATAGAAATCAATAATCAATAAGATTGTCTCATCAAACAGAAATAGATTAAAATAGTAATGACGGCATCATATTAATAATATAAACCCTATCATATTTGGGAGAAAACTATTGGCAACTCTTAGCGACATTGGCAAATTTATCACAATTGAGCCGAATAATAATCGTCCAGTCATTACAGGAACTCGAACATCGGTTCGGAGAATTGCTGGTTTATATAATCAAGGCAATAACGCTGAAGAAATATCTAGAAAATTAGCTCACCTGACCATCACTCAAATTTATGCGGCCTTAACCTATTATCATGCTAATCGAGAGGAAATAGATAAAGACATAGCAGAAGAACAAACCGCTTATGAAGAACTCGCCAAACAACATTATCAGCAAAACAAACTTTAACAATGACAAAAATTCGTCTTTATTTAGATGAAGATACCCAAGATAGCGATCTTCTAATGGCTTTGCGACTTCGTAACATTGATGTTGTCTCTACAGGGGAAGCTAAAATGTTATCGAGAAGCGATGAAGAACAAATACAATGGGCATTAAATAATCAGCGCATTATTTATAGTTTTAATGTGAGAGATTTTTATAGAATTCATACTTATTTGCTCGAAAATAAACAATACCATGCTGGAATTATTTTAGGAGTTCAAAGCTATTCAATTGGAGAACAAATGCGTCGTATTTTAAGGATAATCGCTACCCTCTCAGCCGAAGAAATGGAAAATAAAGTAGAATTTTTGAGTGCTTGGGAACAATAAACTTTGTAGAAGTTCCTATGCACTTCCTGTCTTTAATCTTCTACTGGGGTTACTAACACTAATTGCCCAAGCAGTAATATTCGAGAAAAAAGTTGATGTAATAAAAGTTTTAACGCTCATGATCAGTCCGTTCATCTTCATCTTTATTTTGCCCCTTACCTTCTAGCTCAAATATTGGTAATTGAGTGTTATCAATTTCCCCACCACCACCACTATTACCGCCACTACTACCGCCACTATTACCGCCAGCACCGCCGCTACTACCGCCAGCACCACTACCACCACCACTACTACCGCCGCCGCTACCAGCACCACCACTATTTTTACTAGATGCGCCTCTACCGCCCATGTCTTAACTTCTCCTTGTAATGAGGGTAAAAAATAAATTTATCAGAAATCGCTGTTAATTCTTGTTCTAATCTTTGTCCATAAACTATAATTTTATTAGGAGATAATCGCTTAATTAACTCCTCAACGCCTTGAATAAAAAACTGTTGACTATCATCACTTTTACGGATTCCCATAGTAGCAAGAGCTAAATTTGAATTTAACGGTAAACCATCAAAACAATATTCAAAACTATCTTGTTCTGCCCAACTGACACAAGGAATAACATTAATCTCCATTGATTGCCAAAGAGCAGTTAACCACCTATTTCTATAAATATTAAACATTTTAACGGGAGTGGGATAATCAAGATAAAGACTAAAATCAGGGCTGATTACTCCTTCAAATCGTTTCAAATAAGATAAGTGACGATAAGGGAATTTCCATAAACTTTCAAACCGATAATCATCAATAAAAAAATGTAAGGTTGATTTCTGTGAGGTTCTTTTGCGACTTCGATACGCTTGTAAATTAGAAGGAATAAACTGCGATGGTTCAATCATCGGCATTCCTAATTTTGTACTCCGAAACGCTGGAATCGTGTTCAATTGCATAATGACACACTTCTATGCAGCAATCAAATTTCTCTCATTGATGGGAAGAAATCGGTCTAAGATTTTGACGACACCGTGACCGACACGCCAAAATTAACACTACCAATACCCATCCCAAAACCAAGGCCAATTAAGGGATCAAGCTTTGCGATCGCAGATAATCCACCCCCCATAATCACTCCTGATACTTGAAGGGCCAAGAACAGTTTAAGCAGGTTATGACGCTCTTGTTGAGCAACACGGTGAAGGGTAGCGGCTATTGATTGCGCCGTTGTCGTACTCTGGCTAACATCTTTTTTGCTGTGGCCTCCGGTGAACCCATTAAATTAGTAAGAGATTGCTGTCTAACTTGTTCTGACTGGTTCACTTGTTCTGTTAGTCCAGTGATGGAGAAGTCACGATGTTTAAGGTAATCTGCGGTGAGATAATTTAAAGTGGTGAGGGTTTCTGCGGCGATGTGCTGCGCTGCGGTATCAACTAAGTTTAAATTCTTCTCTCTGATGTCTTCCAAGGGGTTGCTATCAATATAGATTTCTTCATGGGTTGTGGATTCAATCGGGATATGTTCAGAATTAGTATGAACCAATCCATTACCGTTGCTCGTTTCTTCGGATTGATGAGATAAACCATCGTTGTTTGTCTGATGACCATTAGGGAATGGGAACCCCTCATAAGCCCCAGTGGTGGCGTAATGGACTTGTAAATCCTTCATCAACTGGACTTGTTCATCACTGTACCAACTGACTCGCCCTCTCTTTTCAGGTTCTACGTTATATCCTAAGTTGGTGAGTTGCTTTTTAACTTCGTAAAAATGTGTCCTTTTTGTACCGATGGCCTTGGGAACATCAGAAGCTTGTAACATGGCTCTTTTTGTGGGGAGGTTTATCCTATTATGGACAAGTTAACACTAGATTAATAACAAGTTCTTAATACTTCTTAATAATCTCTCTAATTGGCTTATAGAGTGATTGACAACTGTTAAACGTATGTTAGTATTATTAAATAAGTGTTGGGTTAGGGTTGATGAGTAAGTCACAAATTGGGGTTAGAATTCCTGATTCTCTTTTGCATGAACTTAATAGTTATATTCAGAAAACTGGAACCAATAAAACTGAGGTTGTCTGTAGTGCCATAGCGGAGTATTTGGGTTGTGTTGATAGTGTGCCGTTAAGTCAGAGGATAGCGGAGTTAGAGAAAAGAATTACTATATTAGAAACAAGGGGAAATGAATGAATATTGAAAAACTCAACAGAGACAAAAATATTGACTATAGAAGACTTGGTAATTATTTAGCAGACAAAAAGTGGTACGAAGCGGATCAAGAAAATTATCAAGTGATGTTAAAAGTGGCTAATAGAGTAGTAGAGGACTATTTAACAGAATAAGATATTGGTAATTTCCCAAAGGAAGATTTAATAACAATTGATCAGTTATGGGTACATTATAGTCAAGGAAAATATGGTTTTAGTGTTCAAGCAGAAATCTATCGTTCATTAGGAGGAACTAGACATTATGAAGAAAAAGTATGGGAAAGTTTTTGCGAGCAAGTTGGTTGGTGTCAAGGAGGAAGATGGTTATTTTATTCAGAACTTTTCTCTAATAAAATCCTTCAAAATACTACGACTAAAGGACATCTTCCTGTCTGCTTTGGGAGTGGTTGGGGTGTAGAGGGTGTCTTAGGAATGGGAGGAGAATGTCTTTTGTTTCGTCAAGACTTATGGTAATTAATTAGTTAGTTTACTTTCCCAACTAAAAACTAAAGCCCCAAGTTTCCTAACTGATTCCTGCTGATTAATTGCTGACTGATCCAACATTGATTGTAACTTTTCTTGTTTCTCAATACTAGCTAAATAAGATTCAGTAGAACTGCCTCCATACCGATAATCAATCTCAACCACATTACTCAATATACTCTGATTTTCTACTTGAGTTAATAATAACTGCTGCTGTCTTGCTTCTCGTTCATAACTCAACACTAAAGTTAAGATTTCCTGTTTTAAATTGCCTTCAACTTCTGCCTTCCTTCTCGTCAAGTCTGCCCCATAAGCTTCTAGTTGTGACTTCTTAATTTCTAAGTCTGTAATGGCGATTTCTGAGCGTTGATAATTACCACCACCAAAGAGGTTTTGTATGAAACCAACAGGGTTTGTCATGGGATTTTCTAGGAGATTAACCCATTGATTAGAACGAGTATAATCAAGGCGATCGCTTAACAATTGATCCCTATTATCTAACATCCCAATCTGTCCGTTAAGTGCCTCTATTTCCAAGGAATGCTTAACCGCTAATGCTGTCAGTTTATCAACACATTCGGGGGTACTATTCAAGCAGGGTAAATTAACTGTTGCTTGACTATTAACTGTTGCACTTCGACTAGGCTCAGTGTGAACCTGTTGTCTAGTAACAGAGCTTGCCGAAGTATTAGCTATTCCATCAATTGTTTGACTCTTGACTAACTGAGGGTTCAGCAACATCGAGAGTAACGGTAACATTAAGAGTGTGGTCAGTTTGCCCATCCCATTTAACTTTTCTAACGGTTCCATTGTAAGGAATTTTAACGGTTGATAATTGATTAATAGCATTGTCAATTTCGATAAGTTTGGCTTCAATTTGGGTTTTGCTGTATTCTTGTTCTTGTAATTGTCCGGCTCTAATGGTGCGTTGTCGTTCTAATTCTAAGCTTTGTTGTTGTAAGGCGATCGCCCGTCTATTATTCTCAAGATATAATTGATGTTCAGCGTACAGTCTTTGCTCTTTGGCTGTCTGTAACTGACTTTTGGCGATGTTTAACTCCTGCCTTGCTTTCTCCTCATTGCCTTTTAGTTGGTTAAGTATAGCCGTTTCATGTTCAATAATAGCTTGTACTTTAGGGTTAATATTAGTCGGTTGAGGGTTGGGAGTTACGGTTTCTTGAATTGGTTTAATGCTAATAGGAGCATCAGGATTATTCTTAGGAATGTTAATGATAAACTTCTGATTAGGATTTAATTGTTTATTAGTATTCATGTTCTTTGCTGTAACATCAACCTTTTGATTAGTAACTGATAGTTGCTCATTGGTAATTAGCGGTTGTTGAGTAACTGATTGTTGATTACTAGGAACAGTTAAAGTTTGACGGTTAACTGATGGTTGATTATTGGGAACTCTCAGGGATTGATTGTTAACGAATAGTTGATTATTAGTAATGGGTGACTGAGTAACTTGACGGTTAGATAATTGACGAATGCTTTCTATTTTTTGTTGTTGGTTACTGACAGCTTGACCAGCTTCCTTTAATTGTTGTTCTTTAAGCTGAATAGTTGCCTGTTCTTGTTGATAGGAAATAGGAGGTAAATTAGGAAGTTTAGCAATGGAATTAGGAGCTTGAATATTAGGAATAGCAATGGTAAGCTTTTTAAGGGATAATTCTAATTGTTTTCGTTGATTGAGTAATCGCTGTCTTTCTGTTGTGCGATCGCTAATAACTTGACCTTTAACAACTTCATCCCCTGGTTTAACTTTTAAGTCTGATGGATCAGTAATGGTTAAGTTAATTTTAATGCGGTTAGGTTCAACAGATTTAGCCCTTCGACTCGGCTCAGGGTAAAGTTTATGTTCAGGTTGAATTATTGAGGTTTTAGGAGGTTCAGCAACAGCTAATTTAAGACTGATATCTTGAGGAGTTAAGGTAAAATTAGCGGTTAATAAAACAGTGGTCAAACTAATAATCTGACCGACTTTTTTTAACCATTGAGGTATAATAGAGACTTGATTATTGATTGAATTATGATTGATGATTTCTTCATGGCTAACTGGGAATTGTTCAAATAGCGGTGCAAGGCATTCCGCACCTACTAACGATTTTTCTTTATCATTGATTTGCTCGTTAACAACTGGTATTTCGTTGATAATTGATGACTTCTGCTGATAATTAATTTGTGACTTTTCACTTTGACTGAGAATTGATGACTGATAATTGTTAGCTGGTGATTGAGAATTGTTAACTGGTGACTGATGATTGTTAACTGGTGATTGATGATTGTTAGCTAATATCTGATAATTGGTGATTGGTGACTGCTCACTGATAACGTTCGGCTGAGTTTCGACAAGCTCAACTACCGCGCTCACGTCGAAGCCTAATTTTTCGGCTTTCCACTTGCTGATTAACTTTCGTGAGCATCCTTTCCCTGTCTGTTGTTTCACCCATTTCATTAACTGGGAATAGGAATAATTACCAGGGGCATTATCCAAAGCCGTGTACACGGCAATGGTTCGCTGCCAGTGGGGTTTCCCTTTTATATGGGGATATTTAAAATTAGCAACTAGGACATTAGAACTAATAGAACTAACCATAACATAAAGGTTAATCATTGACTATTTTCTTAGTATTCCCAAACCTGAAAGAAAAATAACAGATTATCAACATAAATATTGATTCTTAGGTTGTGGCGAAGAAAGGATTAATGATTTCTAGTTTTTGCAAGCGTTGAGACTTCGTTAATTACTTCAGTGCTGATGATAAATTTCCTCTCTTTAAATAACCTGTTCTACTTTTAGAGGATTGTTAATTAAATGTTCAATTTTATCTCGGTTATCAAAGAATGGTTGATGCGGATATTTTTCATTATCGATAAGCTGTTTAATAGTCTCAAAGATTAAAACTTCAGCATCTTCTTGGTCTGTCAGTTTGTCATAAAAATAAGGCTCTGTTAACCACTCCTCAAAGGCAATTCTAATTAAGCCATTAGGATAACATTTAAACCGCCAATAAGATGATAGGTGATTATCAATCACTTCAAATAAAGGGGCGGGATGCTGCCTAGGATAATAAGTATAGTTATCATCACAAATATAGTACCAAATATTCCCCTGCCATTCTTTTAAGGCATAAACGATATATTCTTGTCCAACTGTTAAGGGAAATTCAAGCTCTTTGGTGTAAGAAAATTCAGGTTTGAGGTAAGTTTCAGGAAGGGATAGACCAGTTTTAGCAAGACAACGAATTTTCATGGTTGAAACTTTACACCTCTCTTAATAATTTTTTCTATTTTTTTATGCTAATTAATTCTTTGATAATAAGGCACAATCTCAACATATTCAGCATGAGTTCCAAAGCGACATAAAGCAGTTAACTGAGTTAATGCTGCGACTTTTTTCTCGGCTAATCTAAATTTACTGGCTACTTTTTTAACTTCAGTTTGGTCAACGGGTAAAACGATTTTTGTTGAACTATTACCAATGACATCCGGTGAGAGGTGACGTTCTGACTGAGAGGCTAAAACCAGCCCTAGGCCATACTTTCGACCGTCTGCTATTATTCTGTCGCAAGCTGATGACTTTTTGAGTTCTTTAGCTTCATCAATAAAGATATAAGTCTTGGGTAATTTATCTCCTGTTTCTCCCATTAAACGGTGAATATTCATTAGTTGCCAGGCTAAAGATTCAGCAGCAATGGCCCCTATTTCGGGGGGAAGTTTTGATAAGTCAACTCTAATATGTTTCTCTTTAAATAATGGTTGTTCTCGACTAAAGACTCCGTATTGAAAAGTAGCAGCCAATTTCAATAAGAGTTTCTGAGATTCTTTACAACCGTCTTCTATTCTGGTTTCTATTTCTTCTTTAAGGTTAGCAAAATTAGGCGGTGTATTTGTCCAACTATTAAAGTCACTTTGAAAAATGCTTTTATCTTCATAACATTTACTGAGGATTTCTAACATTAATCCTTCTTGGTTGGGGCCAAATCTGAGGGATTTTTTAAGGGTAGCTGTTACGGCGATCGCTTGTAAATTGGGTCCACCTCCTTCTGGGTCTAAATTAATCGTTAAAGGGTTAATTCCATGAGGACTGGCCATGTGTAAAGGATAGACGGTTTCCCCTTCAATTTGTTGATCGCCATGAAAGTCAATGATAAATAGTTGTGTGTCAGGATAAGTTTGTCTTAATGAGTAGGCAATAGCTTTCAAGGTTTGGGTTTTCCCACTACCTGATGCACCAATGGCAACAATATGACCATTGGGTAAGGATGCGGGGTTCCAATAACAATTTTTTCCCAACAAAATGCCATTAGTTAAGGGTTTGTTATTTTCTAATAGTTGGGAATTCTCTACAGTTAAAACGGCTGAGGGTAGCGGTTTGTCTTTAGATTTGAAGTTAAACATGATTAATAGTTGATAGTTGATGGTTAGTAGTTGTTAAATTTAGATAAGATAGTTTCTAATAATTTGGGAGATCAGAGGAATTAGTGATATTTCTAATAGTTAACCAGTCAGGAGCATTTTGTATCCATTTCTTCACCAATTCGGGTGTGGCTTCTGCTTGTAGTTCTTGATAGACAGCTTGGGGAATAATTACTTTTTTATATAAGACGGGTAACACTTCAATACAGTCAATCAAGATTAAATAACAAAGCGGGGAGGTATCAGAAATTATAATCATTTTTGTCTTAATTCTTGAAGTGTAATTAAATCTTTTTCTAATTCATCTTCATCATAATTAAGATTAATTCCTGCTTGTTTGAGAAACGCATGGGTTTCTAAACGAGAGGGCATATTTAACATTTCTCCCAATTCGGCGGTACTAATTAGTTGATTTTGATAAGCTTCTAAAGCTAAATTAGTCATCATTTTTTGAGAAAGATTTCCCCATTTTTCTTCCATTCTAGTTTTGATGTCATCAGGAACTTCAATGATAATTTGCATAAGTTTATCTCAGAATTATTTAAACTTTTAAGTGTTTAACTTTAATTAATCCCAGACAATTATTAGTCTTCATACATGGTATCACGGTGTAAAGCTTCTTCAGGTAAAGGGGGATTATCTGATGAGTGACTATCAACAAATTTACGCCATTTTTCGGCTCTTTCTTTGGGGGTAAGGTTAGGGTCAGGAGAAGGGAGAGAATGAGTTTTCGTTAGAGATTCACTAAAGTTTAAGACTTCTTGTTGTTTCTCTAAGGGAAGTTTCCTTAAGTTCTGTATAACAGCTTGTTCAATATTCATTTTTTTGACTCCTTTAAGCTGAAGTTTCAATGATAAAAATACCTATTTGATAGTTTAACTCAATTACCCTTAATTTTCCTAATGAACGCAAAGAAAGTTATTATTTAATTTAACAAATGTGAAACTCTTTACTAAATTATCCTTATAGTTTTCCCTGACGGAGATTAAATCTAAACTTACTCAAAAAGCAGATAAATATTAGCTTGAAAAAGGTTATTTGCTGTTAACGTAACGGGTTATTTGCCATACACGACAATCTTGACAGTGAGGGTCTTCTGGATAGGTATTTCTTAATTGCTCTGCGCTCTGACACGCAAGGCTGAGATCGTCAAACAAACCATAGCGATTGACAGAATCGGGCTTGAATAATTGGGGAAACTGACCACAATTGGTCAATACACTGATAGAATTGTATGAGTCGAGAAGATCAAATCCGCATTGTTCAAATCCGACGAGTGGTATCTCGATTGAGGTTGGACGTTCCCAAATTGCGAGGAGATTGTGCCATATTGGATCGAAGTTGATACGTTTTTTTAGATAGTCAAAATCAAGAAAACAGTCGATATATAAGTCTTCATGGACGTTGTGATTCCAGTCGGAATCAATTATCTCAGTTACAAGATTGGGACATAGGATACTATCTGCTGACACCAGTTCTGAGATATGGTGAAATCCAGAAAAATTGAGGTAGGATTGCCAGTCACTGGTTGTTGAGGGAGCAAATTTCTTACGGGCAGTGTAGTACCATGCAGCCATATACTAAGCACCAATATTTTTCATTAATGACTGTTTAATTAACATTAATTATCCTCACTATTAAACTTCCTGACACATAATAATCTCCTAATAATCTCATCACTTCAATAGGACTCGCAGAGGTTAACCGCGCATAAGCCACATCTCCAGGTTGTAAGGTAATGGTGTCAAAGGTTTCAACGTGACTAGGAATCATCAAATCTTCGGCATCATGAATGGTTAAAGTACCAGTAAGATAGGTTCTTTCACTGGGTAATTGGGCTAAAATAGGATAGATTTCTTCTTCATCAAAAGTTAGGTTGATGATTTCAGTCTTAATTGCTGATATTCTCTCTACTTTTATCTGATTCGCTTGAATTTGACTACTTTGACTATTGCCAATACTGTAAGTCATTCCCTGGTCATCTTTAACCAATAAGTCTGAAGCCGTGAGAGGTTCTATGACTTCATAAGATTGATTAATGGGTTGTTCTGTTAAGGTATTACGACCTTTTACGTTAACATTGAGTAAATAAAGGGAAGATTCAGCTTTTACGGTTTCTATTGCCCCTGATGGTATTCCTAACGCTTGATTAAAGCTTCTGATGATGCCTCCCGCACTGTTAATATTGATGCTGATGATGGCAATAGCAACTAAAACCATCAATAAAAACCATTCCCCATTACTGCGGGTTGCCAGTCTTAAGCGAGGATTTCTGGGAATGATTAAGCGGCCATGACTGGGATAAAAAGCTTCTACTCCTGACTTGGTAAAAACATCACCAAACCAACCAAAGAAATAACCTAAAATTAAACCATGCCATACTTGGGGATAACCATAAAGGACAAGAGGATAACTGACCAAAGTTAATACACCAGTGGCAAAGAAACTATGAGTTATTCCCCTATGAACTGTGTTAGCTTCTAACCAACTGCTGATAGGGAATAAGAGACGACCAATAAAAGATTTACTGGTGTCAATGTCAGGTAATAATGAAGCTAAAGCAGCTACTCCCAATAGTTCTAAGTTAGCAGTTCCCAGGACAATGCTGGTTAAACTAACACTAAAAGCAATATGGGTGGGAGTCATCATAAATAGTTGATAGTTGATAGTTGATAGTTCGTAGTTGATAGTTCGTAGTTGATAGTTCGTAGTTGAAATAACTGATAATTCAAACTGGTAACTGGTAACTGTATAATCTTAGGATTCCCTAATATTTAGATAAACTAACATTAGTTGACTAGATAATTGATGATTGATATTTTAAATTATAATTTACATGATACTCAAATTAGAAGAAAGACGACAAAAAACTTTACAGATAACTGAGGAACAAGTGGAAGAAAGACAAGAAAAATTTGAGAAGTTTAAACAGTTAATTGAGCAATTTCGTCCCCAAGGTTCTAAACTATATTCTGAAGATTAGACAATGATTGTTTTTCTTGATTTAGGGGTCTTAGGATTATTAACTATCAACTATTCACTATCAATTATTAACTATTATTGTCCTAATCTTCCGCCTTGTCGGGGTAAGGAATAAATCATTATTCTTATTATTCCCACTGCAACGGTCATAATTCCACCTAAAAGATAAAGACTTGTATTATTGAAACCTAAACCCAAGAATCGCATAATCATAAAACACATCAATGCAGCAATCAGAAACGGTGTCCCATCAATCCATTGAGTATGATCTAAAGCATGGCCTTCTAACCCTAAATATTCCTCTCTCACCACCCTCCTCGCTAACATAGGATTACCACCAGTTCTCTGCTGTAAGTCTGCCATTTGCCCTGGTTTAAGCTCAATGCCCAAGTTAATCGCCTCATCTTCCATAATTTCCCTAATAGCGTGATTCGGCAAGGGTTCAAGTTCAATCCTGGGAAGTTTGATAAAAATGTCTCTTGCAGGGGGATAGGTGGCCAGTAACAACATCGGTTGCTCACTTTCATGCAATTTCTCTAACCAACATCTGATAGATACAGGAAAACGGTGAGCATCATCAAGAATCAAGAAGGCTGTATTATTGACAAGGAATAGGGCGATCGCCTCCTGTAATTGTTGGGTAGTCATGGCCTTACCCTCCAAGGTTTCGGTATCAATGTTTAAGTCTTCTGCGATCGCAATAAATGTTTGTTTCGCTGTGCCACTGCCGGGGGCTGATACTAAAAATCCCTGATCTCTTATTTCTTGGGTAAGCAGTTGCGCGAGAAAACTTTTGCCACTGCCAGGTTCCCCAATGACGAGTAATGATGAGTTGGCCAGTAAGGCTGCGGCAATTCTTTTTTTTTCTTTGCTTCTATAGCAGATAATTGAATCAGAACCGGAACTAGAACGGATAGACAAAGCCCTTCTACTGCCATCAGGGTTAACTTGATAGGTGTAGATGCGTTCTTCCCCTGTCTTAAGCTTACGACGGTGGCGTTCAATTGGCATAGTTCGACTAATTACAAGTGGTTCCGATTCTAGATTAAGACGATGAATATTAGGGCCGCAGCGACACCTAAGAAGGTTTCAGTGGCAGTCTGACATAAACCTTATTATTCATGTTTTTATTCTCCCTGAGTCTTTGCCTTAGTATTCCCAAAAAGAAGGGGTCAAAGCCATGTTTTCAGAGAACAACCCAGAATTAATTTTTACAACTAATTGAGTTGCCCTTACCTTGAGAAAAGGATAATGGTTCAATAATAACATTCCCACTTAATCTCACTAATTCCCCACGACATCGAAAAAACCAACCATCACTTTCTACTTCTTCACTCACAAAACCATTGTAAATTTGATATTCTCTAATCAATTTTCCTCCACTATAAAATTGGACACTAAAATTATCAGTTACAACGTCACTACCGACTTTTGTCAAGTTGTTTCGTAATTGTCCACAACTTGTTAAAGATAGGACAAAAAAAAGAACTACTGTTAAGAAACAATTTTTAATAGTTAACTTCATAACTAAAAACCTTTCAACTCAATACTAAGAAAACAACGACAATTGACCAGGACTGACATTACCCCGCTTCCCCTGATGATAACTGAGATGACAGGGGGAACAGAGGGGAATTAGGTTAGAGGATTCATTATTCTCAGGCGTGAAGTCACAATGATGCACCTGTAAAGTTCTTGCGCTTCTTTCTGAAATGCTCAGCTTTGAGACATTCTCCCCTGGTTTAATACACTGAGTCCCACACTTAGCACAACGCCACCCCGCAGCTTCTTTGATGGTGTGCGCTATAGTTTTCCAGTTCTTGGGATATCTAGAGGTCATTTACTTACAGATTGCAGCAATGCAGCATTTAAGTGTTTAAATAATGATAGACGGTTAGGGAACTTATCGCTACTGGGTTTAAGTCTAAATGCAGTAAGTGAGTAACGCAGTAATCAAGTAAGTAATTCAGTAAGTCAGTATGGCAATCATTAGTTTAGTCAATCAGAAGGGAGGGGTATCAAAGTCAACGACTTCGGTACATCTGGCTTATTGGTTGGTGGTGAAACAGAAGAAAACGGTCTTATTAGTGGATGCTGATAGTCAACGGTCATCATCCCAATGGGTTGAGGGGATGGAAGGGGTCACTATTCCTTGTAAAGTGATTCAAACTCCTGATGATCTACTTGAACAAATTCCGACTTTAGCGACTGATTATGATTATGTGATTGTTGATGGGCCGGCCAGTTTATCAGAAGCAACCAGGGCCATCCTTTTTCGTTCAGATTTGGCTGTTATTCCGGTACAACCGACGGGGGTGGATCTTCGTTCGGCCTCTGATGCCATGCGGTTAGTTAAACAGGCCCAATCAGTGCGCGGTGGTTTACCTAATGTTTGTATCTTCCTGAGTCGGGCCGTCAAGGGGACAAAACTTAAAGATGAGGCGATCGCGTTATTGTCCCAAATTAAAGAAGCCAAATTATTGAAGACAGTCATCCATCAAAAACAAGCGATCGCAGATACATCAGGACAGTCAGCAACGGTTTGGGACTTTTCAGGGAAACCGGCCAATGACTCGGCTAATGAATATGACAAATTATTTAAGGAGGTGATGTCATGGGTGTAAATAAACGTAAACCATTAAATGATGCCTTAGCGAAGGAGTTTGTCTATGGGGAGAATGGGACATCGGAAAGCTCATTACCCAAAACCGAACCTATAGAAGAAACTGCACGCATTAAATCTGTTGAAAGTCAGCAACCTGTAACTATTGAAGAAAAGAAGCCCTCAATTATGGATAAATTACAACCGATTGAACAAAGAGAAGCGACGAAACGATTTACAGTAGACTTGCCTGATTCTATGCACCGTAAATTGTCGATATTAGCAGCTAAGACGGGTAGGACAAAGGCTGATATTGTAAGAGTTCTTTTAGATGATGTTTTGAAGGATATTGATGAGTAATACTATATAAATGAGCTTTTTACCGTTAAGGGAAAGATAGGCTAACTCAGATCCGCCTTTGGATATGGGAATTCCCGTCTCTAAGATTATTAAATAATGGGGTAAGTGTTTACTGCTATTTTTCCTTTGCCATAAATTCAGTTAGACTCTCAACTGCTAATATTGAAGGAAAAGGGATAAGAATTTGTCAAAAATAATTTGATTTCAGTAGAACTCTCTCCTATAAAACTACTAAAATGAAAAATATCAGTTCATCTACTAAAGAAAAAAAAATCCTCAGAATATTAATATACTTTTTGCTTATCTGTTCGGGATTTATCATTAGTTTGTCTAAAGGTTTAGAGATTTTTTTAGCTATTATTATTATTGTGATTGTTGATCTTATTAGAAATAGTTATATAGAGAGAGAAAGAAAACAGTTACATCAAGAGATTCTGGAAAAAGAAAGGAAACTTCAACAAGAAGACAATAGCTTGCAACAAGAGATTTATCAAAGGAAACAAGGGCTAGAAATTTCATATCATCGTAAAAAGAAAACTTTAGAAGAAGAACTTAATCGTAAAAAGAAAACTTTAGAAGAAGAACTTAATCGTAAAAAGAAAACTTTAGAAGAAGAACTTAATCGTAAAAAGAAAACTTTAGAAGAAGAACTTAATCGTAAAAAGAAAACTTTAGAAGAAGAACTTAATCGTAAAAAGAAAACTTTAGAAGAAGAACTTAATCGTAAAAAGAAAACTTTAGAAGAAGAACTTAATCGTAAAAAGAAAACTTTAGAAGAAGAACTTAATCAAAAAGAAGTTGCTGTAGAACAACTTCTTAAAGAAAAGTCATTAGGGTTTCCCTCATTGGCAGAAGCTTATGCAGACTATTTTTATCTAAAGGATTTGCAAGAAGCGGACTTCCTAGAAAAAAAAACAAACCCAGCGAAAAAAGCTGCTGAAGCAATTAGAGAAATTGCTAAACAGCGAAAAGCTGCTGAGAAAAAGTGTCGAATACTCGAATATCAGGTTAAGTATTATAAAAACCTGATTCCAGAACTTGAAGATTTGGAAGAAGAAGGGACTAGCGGAACACTTGAAGCGGAAATTGATGATTCTAAATATATAGAAAATCCAGAGAGAAGATGGCTATCTGAAGACGAGTTTAATAACCTTTCTAGTATAGAGAAATCTCAGCTTGTTCTTGATAGATATTGGAAACATAAAAAAACAAAATGGGAATTAGGGAGAGACTATGAACGTTATGTTGGTTATCAATACGAAAACAAGGGATGTAAAGTTCACTACCAAGGGATTTTAGAAGGATTTGACGATTTAGGAAGAGATTTAATAGTTATTAATCCTGACAAGAGTACAACTCTTGTTCAATGTAAGTATTGGTCAAGAGCAAAAATAATACACGAGAAGCATATTTTTCAATTATTTGGGACATTTACAGCTTACAAAATAGATCATCCCAATATTAATGTTTCAGCCATTTTTGTTACATCAACATCTCTTTCAGAGCGCGCAAAGCAATTTGCTAAAGTATTAGGAATTCAGTTTGTCGAATCGTATAAAATGGAAAAATATCCTTGTATTAAATGCAATATCTCAGCCAAAGAAAAAATCTATCATTTGCCATTCGATCAACAGTACGACAAAGTTATTATAGAGCCAGAAAAGGGAGAATTTTACGCATGGACTGTCAGAGAAGCTGAAGAAAAAGGTTTTAGAAGGGCTAAAAAATGGCTTGGCTCTTTAAGATTAGAGCAAAAGTGAATAAATGATGCGTGAACATAAAAATAGAAATGACGAATTAATTCTTGTTTACTAATCGACATTTTATTGATAACTCATTCATCAAAAATTAACCCCAAGAATAGTCATCCCTGGGGTAGTTTATTATAAACCAGCCTTTATACGGGTGGCTGGCGGTTTTTATCTTAATAGAATTATTAACTAATAACAGCAGAAACAATGATTAAGCTGGTAACGAATAATGCAGCCATGGCCCCTTGAACTAAGTAACGACGTTGTTGAAAGGGCGCAGGATATTGGGCGTAATAAGGCTTGGGTTCAGCAGCGTAGTTGTTGAGGATGCCGTTATCGAGTTGAGTGGTGGTGTACATTGCTTGTTGCCTCTGTTTTTTGTCCTTATGTAAATAAGTGTAACAACAAATGTAACAATCTGTAAAGAGTGCTTGACAATTTTATTCTGATAGTATCCATAGGGAGAGCTTATCTTAGACAGGGGTTAGAGAAAGATTTCTACTTAATTCCACTTCTCAGAGAAAAGGGAAAGGAGGAAAACCCTGAATATACATAAGTTTTGGGACTGACATCACCCCTATTCACCTCATATATTGAAGGTAACAAGAGGAAACGAGGTCAAACAAATGTCTACCACCACCACCACCAACACCGTCATCGTCCGTAACTATATTATTCTCGCTGCTACTATCATGTTCGCCTCAATGGGCTTAACCGATACATTTCTCGCTCCCACCCGTGCTGGACAACAAAACCGCCTCGATACTTATGGACAAGTTGTTAGTGCTGGAATGGTCGCTTATGGTCAACAATTAGGACGTTAATTCAATAGTTCAATCAAAATTAGTTTTTAAAGTTTTCAACCTCATTCTCTTGTTAATTCCCTGTCTTCGGACGGGGTTTTTTATTGACCTTGAATCTCCCTCGATTTTATGTCATTTTATTGCATTTTTCGGTTTTAATCTAGCCATCTTTTGAATCGCCAGTTATGTTAGAGATAGGCAAGTAAAGAAGAACAATTTTAATTGAGTTATTATCACTCAAAGATGAATAAATTGTTATTGATTAAAAGGTGAGGTGAGGGGTCTACTTCTTCAGATAGGAGGGAGAGAGATGAACAGACTTCTTAAAGGATTAGGCATTAGCTTAGCCGTTCTTACGCTTGGTATTTTCAATCCCGTTTTAGCGGCTCAATGGGTACATCTTGGTGATTCACAAGATAATCATTCCTACTATATTGATTTTGACAGTTTAAAAGGAACAGGGAATGCCCGAACTTTTTGGGGCATGGCAGTCAATAGTTATGGAAAAACTGAGTTGTTAGCCAAGTGGCTAATTGATTGTGATCAGAGACAAATAGGAGTAATAGAATCCATTGAATATAACTTTGATGGAAGTCTTCGCGCCCATAATATTATCGATTCTAATACAGGAGGAAGGTGGGAATTTGCCCCTGGAACAATCGGTGAAAATTACTATGATTTTGTTTGTTCTCATATTTCACGTCAACCTGAGCCAACAATTAGGGCAGCCGTTAACGAATATCCCAAAGCAGCTTGTGGAGATCCGGCCCCTTCTACATTAGGAAGACATGAATTATATCCCGTTTTTGTTGATTATTCCCCTGAAACACTAGGTTATATCAACAATAATTTCTGTCGAGATGCTTTTAAAACAAGACGAGAGGATGGTCACTTATCCATTCAAGTAGCATCTTTTACCAATAGAAGCAATGCCCAAGAATTTGCTGACTTTCTTCAAGAAAAAGTCGGAAATAGTGAGGTAGGTAATCCGACAAATTTTGTCATTCGTTGAAATTGTTTCTCTTTCCTGAGCTAGTTGATTTTATTGAGAAATCAGCAAGGAAAACATCATGAATACTCAGTCAACAATTGCTCTTTTAACGATAGCTATCCTGGGATTTAGTCATCCATCTCAAGCGCAAATGACGATTACGCCCCAAGAGGGTGATGTTTATCCGACTCGGACTTGTTATGTGATTTTCGATGACGGAGTTCGGCATCCTTGTAATGGATTAGGGGTTACATCTGGTAATTCTTCTGTTAATTATCACTTTGCTGTTTATGATTATTCCCAACCAGAATTATCCCCCTTAGTTGCCGTTGCTTTTGTGGTTCCCAAAAATAATCTAAGCTCGGTTGTTGGCGTTTCTATGTATACGGCAGAGGGTCTAACCTTATCCCTTCCAGCAACGGGTCTTTGTCAAATCACCTCCCAGGAAATCACTTGTAATGCTGTTACTTCCTACGGAGATAAATTTGCCGGATATGCTACGCCTTAAATCCCGAACTTTTATCTAGAACGCTCATAACAGCTAATAAATTCCCGAATAACCCAACCCCATACTTTATACTTTCCTTGGTAATATCCCCCTACTAATGCCCAAGGACGGCCTTTTTGGTCATAGTCAATCTCTTGAATATAAACTTCTCTCCCATTTTTGAGTGCATTAATGATACGTCCATTAGGAGCGTCACGAACATTAAGAGGTGTCCCTGTCGGATCTGTCACCTGGCAAACTTCTTCAGCTTTAATTTGGGGAGAAAAAATACTGAAGTTTGTTAGTAAAAGAAAAAACAAAAAGATTTTAGAAAACTTAAACATTGAAGTGTTATATAAAAAAGTACAGGAGAAAAAGACTAATTAACCCGATATTCAGATTCATTCTTACTATCTAATAAATAAGCCCCGCTATCAAGTATATAGGTTGGTTTAGCTTCGGTTTGTAGTCGTTCAAGTAAGGTTCTTGCCCATTCATCGGTGGGGGCGTGTACTTCAAGATGTTTGATTAGTTCGTCGTAAGTATCGCGTTTGATTCGGATGTCAGATTTTTTCATAAATTTCCTTTAAAATGGGTCAATTCCAACCTTTAATAATTGCTCAATAATTTGGCTAAAGTCTTTAATTGATTGAGCTTTATCTAGTTGCTTTAACAAGTTTTGTCTATCTTCTTCTTTAGGAAAATAATGTCCTCTAAAACTTGTCCAATGTTTTAAATAGTCTCGAAGTAAATCAGCATGAAGATGATTAAAGTTTTGGGGCTTTTGAAAGAATTTAAGAACAGCGATCTCTAATTGTCCGCTTTGTTCATTTTTCCAATAAACCAGGGTGTGATTAGGGTATCCGTGAATCACTTAAGTTAAACTCCTAAATCTAATTTTAACTGACCTGGGCTGATATTTTTCCTTCTGCCTCTGTGCATATAAAGATGACAAGCACTGCACAAAGGTATTAGGTTAGAAGGATGATTATTTGATGGGTCATAGTCAGAATGATGGACGGTTAAGGTTAATTGCGCTCTTAAACTTCGTCCCATAATTTCAGTGCGAAAATCCGCCCCATTCGGGATACATTCAAGCTGACATTTGGCACAAGTCCAATTAGCTTTTATCTTTACCCTTAAAGCGATTTCATTCCAGTTATCAGGATATCTATCTTTATTTTTCATAGAGCAAAAACAATTAAATTATCTCCTATTTTACAACATTTTCAAGACAATCTCAACGGCTTAATTATTATAATTTAGTTGTCTTAATTAGCTATTTTAAACAGGAACAGTCAACAGTTAAAAGTTATCAGTTTCAAGAAACTTTAACAACCTCTCCTCAAACTCCGTCAACCAAGGTCGATCAATTTTCCCTAAACTAGACAGAATGGCTTTAGCAGTTTCTTCCATTTGGGGGTCATAGATTTTAGTCAAGCGATCGCACAATTTCCGCACCTCCTCCTGCTGCTCATTAGAATAAGGTAACTCCTTAAGATTCTCAGGTTTAACTTGATATTCCCCGTCCCATAACCGCACAGTACAAGAGAACTGATGAACTGCGGTAATAACAGCCCAACAACCGCCTTTACCTCTTAGATCAGGGTTTTCTTTGACTATGATGGTAGCTACTTCACCAACACGCCAAGGGTTAGGCACTTTGGTACGCTCTCGAATTTGGTCTACAATGCTTTTAACCAGGTTCCCGCTTGGAACTTTTCCCCCTGCTGCGGCGACGGCTGTAGCCCAAGCTTCACGCTGTTGGTCAGGTTCGAGGTTGGTTAAGGGTCTGACTTGTCTTTCACTGGTGGGTAAAATTTGTGCGCCAATGGTACACATTTCGTCAGTTTCAATTTGTGCGCCAATGGTTGTCATCTCATCCGTCTCACTTTGTGCGCCAATGGTTGACATATTGGTTTGAGTTTCAGTTTGTGCGCCATTAGTTCTCATTTCCATTTGTGCGCCATTGGCGCACATTGACGAAAGATTACTGTTTAAAAGATTATCAAAGACTTCGGCGGCATTCATTAACTGATAAGGATGACGGCGTTTAAAGGCAAACCGATCAGAACAATACTGCTCAAAGGTCTGATGGGTATTGCGATACAGACGGCGATCACAGATTTCCTTGAGTGCCTTACCCGCTTCATAAAACGCCCGTTCTACTTTTCTTTCAAGATATAGTAGATCGCGTGCTTCATCATCAGTAAGTTCTTCTGTTTCAGTGAGAGATTGGTTTTCAGTAAGTTGAGTTTCAGGGTTTTCTACCACTTCAACAGTGACAGAATTTTCTTGATCTTCATTTGGGGTAAATTCAAAGCAGATTACCCAAACGGTTTGATTTTTGCCGTCAAAGAACTCGTTAATAAATTGGTCAAAAGTGTAATCTGGGAACCCTTCTGCTTTTAGGTCAGCTTGGGTCATATTTATCAACTCATCTTGATAGGGCTTTTGGGTTAGGGTTAACCAGCCAATTATTTCGCCCCCATATCTGAGGTCTTTATCGTAGGCCGGAACTTTTACCTCATTCTCAAAATAGTTAATGAAGGTTTTCGCCGTGCGCTCACTCCAAATTCTTCGGGTGCAGCATTTCCCGTTATAGAGTTGGTTAATGGTTTTACCAAAACTAATGCCTTTGGGGGTTTTCGTTGGTACGGGCGGGGAGTTTAAGCTTTCAGGTTTAAGGTCTAATAAGCTAGGTTGTTTTAATTCCTGTGTAAACTGCTGTAACTGCCGTTTCCCTTTAGTTTTGGCCCAATGGTCTAACCAAGCTTGGGGACTAGGATGATGATGGGTTTCGGTGATGGGGATTTTTAGGGTAAGGGAGCGATCGCCATTGGCAATGGTGTAATTAGCGGTTAACTTAAAATAGGTAAACTGCCATTGATGGCCGTAAGCTGTCCAAGACTGGGAATGATGCCAAGGGTCAGTAATTAGATCTGTTACCATTGTTCTTCTCCCACTTTTATCAGCCCATAAGCTCGGTCAAAAAGAACCTTGGCGGTTCCGGTGGTTCCGTGTCTGGCTTTAGCGACGATTAACTCCAAAACTTCTGGGTCTGGGGTATCAGGGTTGTAGTAGTCATCTCGATAGGCCAAAATGATGTTATCGGCCACCATTTCTAAAATTCCTGATTGGGACAAGTCCGACATCATGGGGCGTTTATCATTACGACTTTCTACTGCCCGCGAAATTTGACTCAAGGCCAACACAGGAACCTGTAAATCTCCGGCTAATTTGTACAACTCCCGTGCCACATCCCCCAGTTCATAGCTACGGTTGCCCAATTCGCTGTCGGCGGCCATCATCTGAAGGTAATCGACAATGATTAATCCAATGGGTTTCTTTTCACTAATGAGGCGACGGCATTCTGAGGCCATAACTGAGACAGTGAGGCTGCGGTCATCGTTGAGATACAGGGGCATTTCGGCGGCTAGTCCCATGATTTGGGCAATAGTGGCGATTTCTTCGGTTTCTAATCGTTCTAAGCCCGCACGGTGTCTTCGGAAGCGGTCGTTACTGATGGGAATGATATTGCATTGACTGTAGTAGGGTAAAACACTTAATAAGCTCCAAAGTCGGTATTCAAGCTGTTTTTTGGTCATTTCCAGGGAGAAAAAGACCACAGAGCGGTTGTATTGCACCATCATTGCTACCGCTAAGTACATAGCGCAAAAGGACTTTCCCATTGAAGGCCGGCCAGCTAGGAGGGTGAGGGTTCCCGCTTCCCAACCCACGATCAGATTATCTAAATTGTTGAGTCCGGTGGGATAAATGGGGCTATCGGTTTCCAGGGTTTGGTAAGCCTCAATCGCCACCTCACAGTTGGGTTGGGTTTTCCCACGGCTGCGTTGCTGCGATACCTCAAATAACCGTTTTTCTGATTGGTAAAATATGTCATCAAGTTCTTGGGTTGTCTCAAAACCCAGTTCTACAATGTTGTGGCCCGCAGCAATTAATTGACGGCGTAAATATTTCTCCATCACTAACAACGCATAGCGATCAATATTTACGGCCGAAACCGTGCGGTCAACCAATTGCATTAACTTCTCAATTCCCCCGACTTGTTCCAATAAATGATGATCCTCCAGGGTACTTTTAACCGTCATCACATCCGTTGGTTGTGAGGAGCGATGAAGTTTTAAAGCAGCTTGATAAATCTCTTGATGGCCCTTGACATAAAACGCTTCTGCCGTGATTAAATCTACTATCCGTCCCATCGCTTCAGGATCGACTAAAATCCCACCAAGAATGGATTCTTCAGCTTCAATGTTTTGAGGCGGTAAACTCGTCATTGTGTTTGCCCTCCGTTCAAATCTTTGTTGTCGGTGATGGTATCTGATGTGTTTTGTTCACCTTCTTCAATCATTTTTTGACGACGTTGTTCAGTTATCTTGCGGCGACGTTCTTCAATCTGCTCTCGCAAAGGCCGGTGTTGCTTTTTCGGCATTTGTTCCTTTAAAAAGTTTTGGTAATAAACCTCCCATCGGTTTTCTCCGGCCTTATTGGGTGTCGCTAACCAAGCCTGTAAATCATTGATTGGCTTGGGAAAATTCTTGATCTGCTTTCTCACAAAATTAAAAAACCTCTCCCTTTCGCCTTCTGAGAGAGTCTTTATAAAGTCTGAATAAGTCTGAATAGTCTGAGGCGTTCCAGAATCCTTGTCTGATGCGGGTTTTGGCGGTTTAAACTCCGCGTTTGCGGACTGGGACTCCGCGTTTGCGGACTGGGACTCCGCGTTTGCGGACTGGGACTCCGCGTTTGCGGACTGGGACTCCGCGTTTGCGGACTGGGACTCCGCGTTTGCGGACTGAGACTCCGCGTTTGCGGAATCAATAAGTTTATCTTGTTGAGAATAGTCTGGGTTTGCGGAGTGTGAGAATTGACCTTGGAGGTTGATCACCTTGGTGACTCCATCCTTAAAATCAAAGAGTCCGAGTTGTTGGAATTTTGCTTTAGCTTTAAAGTAGGCTGTCTTTTTAATTCCGCATTTGAGCATTAACTCAGCCGGAGAGAATTTAGCACCGCGATCACCAAACGGGTCAAGGCTAACGAGATAACACCACATCCGCCATTCCGCAGCCGTTAGCTTACATTCGAGTAATTTGTCTCTGACGTTGGGAGTGAGCCTGAAAAATTGCTCAATCGGATTATGTTTAGCCATTTTCAACCTCCTCACCTGTAACAATTACGTCGAATGGTAAGCAAGCTGCGTTCAGATCAGTCAATTTATCGAGATTTTCTCCGAATAAATGAATCTGATGGGGATAATCGACAGAATAGGTAAGTCGAGAATTTGGAAAATGTGTCATCATGTTAGTTGTGTATTGCGCCCTTGTTTACTAAAAATTCAGGGCGATTTTTTTTAGGTTTAGGATTTTTGTGCCATAATTGAAGGTAGATTAATCTATCTAGTCACTAAATTAGCCCATGCGATAATTAATCTTTCCCAATTGTACAAGTATTCGCTAATAAAAGTGTTATGTTGAGACAATACTTTAAGAAGGTAAAAGCAGAGCGGCGGGTAACGGGAAAAGCCCTGTCCCAGATTACAGGGATTAGTGAGAATCACATCAGCGAATACTTGAATGGGAAGCGGGATGTTACGAGTGAAAAGCTTTGGGAAATGATGGAAGGGATGGAGCAGTTAAGTCCAGGAGCCAAAGATGATTTTGCGGAATTAATTGGAAAGGCTAGGACAATGAGGGTGGAGATTAATTTAGAGAAGACCGTCCAAGAAATGGATGTGAGGGACTTCCTGCATTTATGGCAGGTAGCCAGCCAAAGAATGACGGAAATTTATCAAGACAATCAAAAGAAAACTGAAAATAAGGGTAAATTTCCCCTTGCTGTGTGATTAAGATCACCCATTTATGTATCTTTTTAAGTGAAGCTTAGGTTAAGAATTAACTAAGATTACCGACGACAAAAGGATGAATAAATGGATAATGAATACCGATGGAGATCTCGTACCACAAATGAGTGTGCAACAGTTGATCGATCAAATCAAAGGCTTATCATCAGAGGAACGGGCGGAACTCCTCAATCAGTTGGGGCCAGCCATAACCATCATTTTTTGTGGGAGTAGTGTGGTCAACGGGGTTTCGGTGCAAATCAATGACACCGATAATTGGGAGAAAGTCATTGAAAAGATTCCTCCTGAAGCGTTAGGAGAGTTTCTGAAATCCCTTGGTGATTTTGCTAAGAATCGCCTTTGATAATTACTGTTTGTTTCTTATTCATTGTTGTTTCTAACCTAATCTGTCTACTAACCTTGTGTACCGTTGTTTTTGATGACCTTGTTTAACCCCTATTCCTAGGGCTTTTGATGACCCCACAATAATGGCCAACTGTTTGGCACGGGTAAGCCCTGTATAAATTAGATTCCGTGACAGCATAACATAATGAGACATGGAAACAGGCATAATAACGACGGGATACTCTGAACCCTGGCTTTTATGAATAGAAATTGACCAAGCTAAACTAATCTCGTTTAAATCAGCATAATCATATTCCACTTTCCTATCATCAACCTGAATGGTGACTAATTTTTCAATGGTATCAATGGCTTTAACGATTCCTAAATCTCCGTTATATATCTGACGGTTGTAATCATTTCTTAATTGAATTACTCTATCGCCTACTCGTAAAATCATTCCCCCTCTAGTAATCTCTGGTTTCTCAGGATGAGGGGGATTGAGAAGCTGCTGCAAAACTTGATTAAGGTTACGAGTTCCCACCACGCCCCTAGTCATGGGACATAACACCTGTACATCGGTGGCCGGATTAAAACCTAAACGGGGGATAAACTCGGTAACTAATTCTGAAATCGCTTGTATACTATGTTCTGGTTCTGTTCCCCCATTGTGCCAAAGACAATCTGATTTGGGATTATCTGAAATTGGTTCAAGTTTAGGATATTGCCCCTGATTAATTTGGTGCGCGTTACGGATAATGGCACTGCTGGCCGCTTGACGGAATACTTGGGTTAATCGTACTACGGGAATTTTACCCGATTCGATCAAGTCCTCTAAAATTTTACCAGGGCCGACGGAGGGTAATTGATCATTATCTCCCACCATTAAAAGTTGACAAGTCGGTGAGATCGCCTTCATCAAAGAATGGCCCAAGAACAAATCAACCATTGAAGTTTCATCGACAATCACCGCATCAAAGGGCAAGGGGTTGTCACTATCCCGTTTAAACCCTCGTTTGGCGGGGTCAAATTCTAATAAACGGTGTAAAGTTTTGGCTTCAAGTCCGGCCATTTCTCCCAGTCGTTGGGCGGCCCTTCCCGTTGGGGCAGCTAAGCCAATTTTTTTCCCCATGGCCTGCCAAAGTGCCACAATGGTTTTTTGGGTGAAAGTTTTACCTGTTCCTGGCCCCCCCGTCAACACCATAATGCGTGAAGCTGCTGCCATTGTTACGGCTTCTTGCTGCTGCTGTGACAGACTAATGCGTTTACTTTGGGTATAACGTTGTATCCAGTTTTTAACACGGAGTAAATCAACAGTTATAGGGGATTCTAAATGTTTTAGGAGTAATTTAGCTAAATTCTGCTCTGTATAGTAGAAAGTAGGTTTATAACAGAGTTTAATTGTTCCCACTTCTTCTACTATTAATTCCTCTGCCTCCTTCATTGCAATTACGACTTGATTGACGGCCTCAGCATCGGTTTGATGTTCATCAAAATTCAATAATTCAATAGCTTCATTAACCAATTCTGGTAATGGTAGAAAACAGTGACCATCTTCAGCCGCTTCACTTAAAATATGTAATATTCCTGATTTATAACGATACTTTGACCAGGGAGATACACCGATATTAACTGCTATTTTATCAGCCGTGTGAAACCCTATTCCATAAATATCTGTTGCTAATTGATAGGGATTATCTGTAACAGTTGAAATTGCCTTTTCCCCATACTGTTTATATATCTTAACGGCATAGGTTGTTGACACTCCATGACCTTGTAAGAACACCATAACATCTTTAATTGCTTTTTGTTCTTCCCAGGTCTTTTGAATCATTTTGACCCGTTTTTTACCAATCCCAGGAACTTCGACAAGACGCTCAATCTCATTCTCAATAATCTCTAACGTATCAAGTCCAAAATGGTTGACAATGCGCTTTGCTGTTACAGGGCCAACGCCTTTTATAAGACCACTACCTAAATATTTTTCAAGTCCTGTTAATGTAGCGGGTTTTGTTTCAGTATATTGACTAACATTAAATTGTTGACCGTGTTTGGGATGATTATACCAACTCCCTTGTAATTGAAGGGTTTGCCCTGCTTGAATATTAGGAAAACTGCCAATAATAGTGACTAAATCTTTAAACCCTTTGACTTGCATTCGAGCGACAGTATAACCCGTATCTTCTGCATGATAGGTAATGCGCTCAATGACTCCTGTTAAATATTCAGTTTTTACATTGAGGGAAGTCGTCGAAGTGTTAGTGATTACATTTGAGAAAGACATGGCAAAAAAGAGTATTTAAAAGTAGTAATTATAGTCACGATTAAAACTTTATTCAAAATCTATATTTCTCAGTTTAAAATTAACTGAGCTTCTTTTATTATAGTATGTTTCTGTTAAAACAAATGTTAAATAACTGAATTAATTAGCCTAGTCAAGCGCAAAAATGTTAGAATTATGGTTGAACTTTCAAATTTATTAGAGGTAGATTATGAGAATAATACAGACCATAGGTAAAATCTCCCAAGGAGAATTAAGAGCCAAAGCCCCCCCAGAATTGAGTGATGGCGAAGTCGATCTAGTTATTATTGCTAAAAATGAACTAGATGAATTTGAAGAAATGCGTCAACTGGCTAAAAGTAATGGCTATGATTCTAGAGACAAAAAAATGGAATTGATTCAACAAGTCAAATTAGAAATGTTGGCAGAAAAAGGAAGAACTAAATAATGTCTAATCTTAAACGTTTGTGTCTTGATACAAATGTTTACATCATAGGAATAGAAGAAATTGATTCTCCCGAAGCTGAAATCTTAAGGGCCATAGGTTTCTTTGGCAAAGAATACCAAATAATCAAAGCTGAAATCGTTTTATCTAATGAAATAATTGACCAAGTACGGCGTGTTGGAAAATACCTATGGAATAAAGATAAAGCTGGATTTGCTATTGGTTTGATTTGGTCACGTTTAAATTTTCATTATGTTAACATTGATGAGCAATGGCGTAATTTACTGACGGAAATTGTAGCCAGTGGTAGTATTCCCAGTGAAGATATAGAAGTTTATTTGACAGTAAAATTAGGTTTATCAGATTGTTTTATATCTTCTAATAGAGAATTAATTAAAGCTATAGCAGATTTTGAATGTTTGACACCAACGGAGTTTGTGAGGAAATATCTAATTACCTAAAAAAGTGAAATAGATTTAACTTATAGTAAATGACAATATTTTAAATATCAATAAATTGACTACTGCCTTCATTGGGTCTAGCGTGTAAATATTTAGAGGTAACAGTCAAAGACGAATGGCCAAGCGATCGCATCAAAACATCAATATCACAGCCATTTTCTAAGCTATGACAAGCATGGGCATGACGTAACCAATGGGTTGACGTATGTTCATTAATACCAGCTTTTTCTGCTGCTGCTTTGACGATACGATGGAGTTGATGACGGTCTAAGCGATTACCTCGGCAGGTCGTAAACACAGCATCGGTTTTATTAGAACGCTTAAGCTGCTGTAACTGTTGATAAAGATTTTGACTGATTAATACCGTCCTTACCTTTCCCCCTTTCCCTGTAACGGTTACTTGTCCGCCTTCTTTACGAGGTCGTAAGTCACGCCAGTTAATACTCAATACTTCTGTTGCCCTAAGTCCAGTGGCGTAAATCAAAGTTAATAGTGTGCGGTCTCGCTCCGCGAGTGCGGTAGCACCGCGTCCTACTTTCGCCGCTTCAATTAAAGCTTTAACATCAGGCTGTTCTAAAATGCGTTCATGTAAGGCACTAATACCGCTTGGAGCTTTGACAGCTTTGGCGATATTGAGGGATAAATAGCCAATTTTCCAAGCGTAAGAGAATAAACTTTTAATGGTGGAAACTTTGAGGGCGATGGAATTTTGAGAATAGTCTTTAAGAAAGAGCAGATCAACCCACCTTGTCAGATCCTCTAATAACACTTTAGCCAAAGGTTTTTCAACGAAACTCAAGAATTGGTTAACGGTGCGAGTGTAAGTTTTTTGGGTACTAGGACTTAACCCCGATAGCCATAAATAGATAACTTGGGCATCGTTATCAACTTCGGTGATGGGGGGGTGATAGGTGGTCAGAGGAGTCATAGTCCCTTCGCTCCAAGGCAAAAAGCAAAAAGCTTTTAGGCAAAAAACAGCAATTTAAGCAAGCTTAAACGCGCATCTCAGTAATATTACTGATTATATTAGACTTTTGTTGCCTGATAGCTGTTTATTCATTAGGGCGGGAACCACTAATACAACGTAAGAGAGATTTTGTTGTATTCTTCGACCTTATTCTAATCCCCTTTGTTCAATGTAGGGTTAAGGTTAATATCGTGGAGCGTGCAGCTATTATGTCTAAATTATCCCCCCGTCAAAGAAAAGTAACTCGTCTTCATCGGATTAGTCATATCTTGGACAAAGCCATCCCCATTCCAGGGACAAAAGGTCGAATTGGATTAGACCCCATTTTAGGATTAATACCAGGAGGTGGGGATACCATAGCTGGTTTATTATCAGCTTATATTATTTGGGAATCAGCAAGAATGGGAGTAAACCGTAAGGTGATTGGTCAAATGGTAGCTAACGTATTGTTAGATTCATTGGCCGGTTCAGTTCCAGTAGTAGGGGATGTTTTTGATGTTACTTGGAAAGCCAACGTAAGAAATATCGAATTATTAGAACATCATCTAAACTTTACTCCTGAGAACAAAAAAGTTAATACACTTTTTCTGATTGGATTAAGTGTAGTTTTAATTCTAATTGTGGTAGGATTTACTGTTTTGACATTGGCTTTAGTAACGTGGTTATGGAAAAATATTACAGGTAATAACTGATGATTAGCTTTAGCTCTTCATCTTCATCTCAATCTTCTTTTAGAAACAGATTAAATAGATTAACTTAAAGCTTTCTCGATGGCGGCTTGCAATTGGGCATCATCAGGGGCAGTTGTCGGCTCGAAGCGTGCCACCACTTCACCATTACGATCAACTAGAAACTTACCAAAGTTCCAACCAATATCTTCACCATCTTTAACTAAGAATTGATAAAGGGGACTGCGGTTGGCCCCATTGACATCTTGTTTTTCGAGCAGAGTAAATTCAACGTTGTATTTGCTGCTAGTAAAATCTTTAATTTGTTGAGGACTCCCAGGTTCTTGTGCGCCAAACTGATTACAAGGAACGCCAATGACCTTAAATCCACGATCACTGTATTTTTTGTCAAGTTCAACCAAACCCGAATATTGAGGGGTTAAACCACATTGACTGGCAACATTGATAAACAGGATGACTTTATTTTCTAATTCGGCAGGAGTTAGAGGTGTCCCGTCAAGTGTCGCAAGATTAGTCGGCAGAGGCATAATAATAATGTAGAGGGAGAAATGATTTCCACTACATTATCTACTTTAGGAGAACTTTTTGCAGCGATTTGTTAGATGCGGGGGTTGATATCGTGACGGTGCAGAAGTTAGCGGGTCATGCTTCCCCTGTTACCACTGCTAAGTATGATAGAAGGGGGGAGGCGGTTAAACGGCAGGCGGTACGGAATTTGGGGTTTTAGTTTAACTAGGTATAATTCATAAATTATTTAATGTTGGTGTTGTAGATCTGTTGTTCAGTTTTCTTTTTATAAGCTGTAAGTAAAGTTATAATAACTATGAGGTAAATTTTATGCGCGATTCAACTGGTATAAAGATTAAACAGCTAATTGTTCACAGCATAAATTCGAGAGAAACTAATGGTCTTACTTTATCGGAACGCTGTATCCCTTTAGATCATCCAGGGGATTTGACCCAGAGATTAATTGATTATTTTGTCAAGCATATTGAAAACTCTTTGCAAGATCCAGCTACAAAAGCTGCTCGATTTAAAACTGAGACGTTTAATGATGCAAAAGTACCAGGAATTTGTCGATTATTGCTTCAAGAAAGATTCGATCTTGTACTAGGATCACAAAAAATAGCGAAATCCCTGAAGGATATTATTGATCGTGATAAACGTATTTCTCTTTGTAACTTGGTAATGTGTACTTATCAAGCTCAAAACTATAAAAATCAAAAGTTTATTGCTTTGATGAAAATAGACCCATCAGATGTTTTTCGACAGAAAATCGAGGTGGACGAGCAAAATCGACGATATGTGAGTTTTGAAATTGAAAATGATGTTATGCCTACAACAAAAGAGAAACTGCAAAAATGTGCTTTCATTAAGAGTCTAAATCCTAGACCTGAAGATTATGATATGATACTTCTTGATCGACAAATACGACAACAGGAAGAAGTTGCTCAGTTTTTTACAGAAGATTTTTTAGAGGTAGAGCTAACTCTTGATGATCGAGAGAGGACTAAGCGATTTCATCAAGGAGGAACGGCTGCTATGAATGAGATTCGCTCTCAACTAACGCCTGAGCAGAATAAAGCAGTATCTTCAGCATTTGAGAGTGCTATTAGACAAAATAAAGTTAATGTTGATGAAGTCATAAATAATCTTCCTATCGATGATCAGTGCAAGCGAATAATCGAAGAAAAGTTAAGCGATCTACCTGATAGAGAGTTTTCAATAGATTCAGGTTATGTAAAAAATTTAGGAAAAAAAATTTATTACAAAGGAGATTATGGTTTATCAATTTCAGTAAATTTTGAAGATCATAATAAAGTTATTAAAAAGGAGAAACCTCCGATAGATGGATCAAATTTTTGGGAAATTACAATTCGTACTAGAAAATGGGAAGAGGTGACAAAGTAAATGGAAGAACGTAGTCAATTATCTATGCCTCTCTTAGAGTTCTGGAATCAAATAGATTTAGATAAAGAATCTTTAGTAAATTTAGAAGAATTAGAAAGAATAGAATATTATAGTGAGGAGTTCGATTGTCAAAAACTTAATAAAATTCAGTTATCACATTTAACTGACCTTGTTGAAACTTATGGAGATGCTTTTTCAGGATGTTTTACTTTTACATCAGATAGTTTAGAGATAAATTCATCTTTAGATGAACAAAAACTTAATGAATTCAAGAAAACCGTAAGAAAAACTCCTATTATTACATTTAGATTTGAGCTTGAGAAAAACCATTTAGTTGAAAAAATAAAAAATCAGTTATCAACACCTTCAGAAATAAATTTCCGTTCTAAAATATTTCTTTACTTGTTTGTCGAATCACTCAAAAATAAACTTTGTAGATTATCTCTTGAAGATTTAGAGTCTACCTTTTGGGGAACTGAAGCAGCTTGTAAAGTTATTTTATTAATACCAGAGCATGAAATTTATTTGAATGGTGCTTATTTATCGATTCTTGGCGGCAATAAATTACACAAACTAAATGATGTTTTAACCAACGAAATTCCCAATCAAGAAAAGATCAAATCAATGTACGAGAGATGTCAGGAGCTTGTAAGGTGGAAAAGGATAGATATTAAATACTTAACTCCTTTACATTTTAAGGTTCAAGTCGAAGCTGCACAAGATGATCCTATTGCTAGGGTAATATTTCTTTATCAAGCTAAAATGATTGTTCTTTACACGGCTGATCAAACATTAGTTAGCAATGAGGGACAATATATAGCAACATACTCTGGGGAAAAACAGCGTAAGAAAATAATAATATTGGATGAGATTCCTAATATTACTAATGAACAAATCTATACTGGTTCGAGTAAGCTACTAGATCGAGTTGAAGGGATTTATTCTTCGTTAACAAAAGAGGATGAAATTTCTCTTTTTCAGCTTGTTATTATGAGATCTTTACAAATTACTGAACCTTCTGATTGTTACCGTTTACTATTGTTGAAAGCAGATCACATTGTTAATGAACTTAGGTGGCTTTGGAAGACTTTTGCAGAAGGAAAAATAGATGGCTACATTAGTCAAGTAAAAGCTCTTGAGGATTATATGGCTAATGTGATACAGTCGTTTTCCGATCAAGTTTCATCTATGATAAAAAGTCTTTCTGATACTATGTTAGCGGCTGTTGGTGTGGCTTTAGCCTCTTTTATTGCTGCATTATTCAAGGATGGATTCAATCCAACGATTTTTAGGATTGGCATAATAGCTTACGGGTTCTATGTGTTAATATTTCCCTTGATTTTTAATATGTCTTATCAACAGCGATATTTTAACATTTTATGGAAGAATGTTGAAGGTCGTCTTAATCGTTTTAAGCTGATTCTTGATCCAAGCAAGGTAAAGGAAATTGTCAGTGATCAATATCTGAAAGATCTAAAAGATCGGTTCTATGGTTGGTTTAAGCTAATAGGAGTTACTTATGTAGTTGTATTTATACTGGCTTTGGTAGCTGCAATTTTCGTTCCAAAGATTGTACTTCAGACTTCCTCTGGACAACAATCTGTCCCTTCGGCTTCGCCAAGCCCTGGTTTTGTGACACCGCAAGTATCCCCATCACCAATAAACCCAGTACCTCCAACTCCCACACCACAACCAACAACTCCTAGAAATCAGCAAAAAGGAACTTCAACAACATCACCCTAGAATGAGGTTTGAGTATTTTTATGGTCTTCTTCTATTAGTATTGTCAGCAGTCGGAAGTATTGTCGGGATAAGGACAGAAAGGATCATCCAAGTCTAGCTTATCTGTTAGTAGTTTCTTAGCATAGTCTTTGGTAATGTCATCGCCTGGCATTTTGCCGCCTCGATAGCCGGGACTCATATCATAAAAAGTTTTAATCTTTCCATCAGTATCTGAATCAATTAAATGAAACATAATTGAAGCTGAGTGATCCTCGGCCGTGTAAGCACATACACTATGTTTATATATAAAATTACCGATTTCAGCAGATGATGCTGTTTCTATCAAAAACTCTAGCTTTTTTTCTTCTTCTCTGGTCATCATTGTAGCACAGACTGATTGAGGATATCCGTTGCTTTTTAAGATGATTGTGGTGAATATAATTATGTCTAGCATTTTTATTTTATCGTCGAAAATATGATGGACTTGACGAGCTTTACCTCTGAGAACCTTAACCAATCTTATAAGAACAGCCCCCCCACGCGGGGGGGGCGGGTATCTCACCGATAAGCTTGGGGGGGTGGGGAGCCGGATGCGTAGCGGATGCGGAGCCAACTAGCCGGAGAGAGGGACGAACGGAGGCGAAATAACTGCGAAGCAACCATTTCCGGCGGGTCCCTATTCTTATTGATTAACTCACTAAAAAATTAAGTTATTTTTGATAAAATCGTAACCAATCTTCATAACTTTTATGCTTGGCTTCGTATCGTTTCCCATCAACAATTAAATGATAATCATTCCAGTTTGCCTGACCTTCTCCTTCAATCCATTCTATTTTATCAGAAAATGGGGGTAAATTAGGATAGATATCATAATAAGGACAGAAGGGTTCATAAGCTTTTTTATAACCTTTCCACTGCCATCCTTTTAATTTAAACCATTGTTTTAAAACGGTTTCTCCGTGTTGAATGATATTAACATATTTTTGATGAGGAAAGTCAGGAGAACCGACGATCATTTGCATTCTCCCATCATGAATATAATTATGACAAGCATGACATAAAGCGCAAGTACCTACATATTTGACTTCAGCTTTACCATAGTTGATAGAATAACATTCGTGAGCTTCTAACCAATGATGATATTTAGCATCATATTTATGAACACCACAGGACCAACAATGTTGATTAAGTTTAGCTTTTGCTTCTCGTTTTGTTTGGTTCCACCATTGATCACCTTTAATTACTCTGGGAGCTAAACCATGCAAAGGTTTAGGAATATTAGGATGGAATAATAACCAAGGAAATTTACTCATGATCTTCTCCTCCTGTAATCATTAAAAAGATTTTTCTAGGAACAGCAAACCGATAAAAATTAACGGCTCTAATCGCTTGATTGTGTATCGAATTAATCTCAGTTTCTGATGCTACTTGAACTAAATAAGAGTGGATATTGGCTATCAAAACAGCCTCTCCATTGTCCCCCTGGTGTAAAGCGAAATCGTCTGACAATAATGGTTTTTCCTCGAATTGTACATACTAATCCTGCCTGATTACCTACTGTAACAACATCACCTAATTGAATGGTTAATTGTTTTTTTTTAGGTCTTCTAACTGATGAATCAATCTCTTATTTTCTTGACTTAATCGATAGATTTCCCGTTGTTGATAATCACATTCTTTCTCTAGTTGATTGATCCTTTCTTCAAGTTTGTTCTGTAAGGATAAAGCGTCTTTGTGCATGGGGTCATATTGGGCATTAAGTTGATTTTGTAGGTGGGCTATTCTGACTAATAAATCATCCCTATCTTGGGTTAATATTTTCACCCTTTGCTCTGTTTTTGTCTCTCTATTTAGAAAGTTTTCAATGCTTCTCAAGCTTTTATCTGTGTTGAGATTTTTCAGGTTTAATTCTAACTGTTTGACATTCATTGTTCCTCCTGGGGGAACTATCCCCCATTACTATTAATTAATGCCAATTCGTGTATCGAGGATCTTGTCCTTTCCACCAAACCATCATTTCTAATGATTGACTTTCTGAGTAGTAATTACCACCGCTTCCATCCCAGTTTTTGGGGTGATGAGTATATCTGAATCGCACTGTTACATCCTTTTTGGTAAAAGTAATTACATCACGACTTTTCAATCTTCTTTGTACTTCTCCCAAAAATTGCCAATTAAGAAAATAATACATTTATTGCTCCTATTTAATCATCAAACTGTATTCAATTGATTCACTCAAGAAAGCCCAATCAAGCTTTTTACCTTTCAAAGCTTTCCGAATTTCTGTCATATTGGCTTCTATTTTTACCCGTTGGTATTCACTGGGTAATTGTTCGGGTTCAACATTTAAACAGATGCGGGGTTGTTTACGTCTCATTGAGAGTTTACAAGTCACTCCCTCTACTTTTCGTTTATCAACTCGTAGCATTTCTTTAGCTAAATATTCCCGTAATTTTGTTGCTTGTTTCTCGCTGGTTTCTGCTAAAGTTTTAAGGCGTTTAGCTTCAGCTTGGCGGGCTTCTGTAACAGCTTCTAAATATTTAATGAAATGCGCTACTTTTTCCGCCTTTTCATTAAACTTTGAATCACTGTTAAGCCATTCAGAAAAGACATGATTAAGTCTAACTTCTTTCTCAGATTCAGTTAAATCTTCACAGTCTTCTATCTCATCAATTAAGCTTTCAAGTTCGACTATTTCGTTAGAAAGTTCCCAAAGTCTAGCGTTTTCCATTGTAAAAATCCTTGATTAATGAAGTGAAGTTTATGAGGGGGACTTTTCCCCCTGATGGATTAAAATTCAATGTCTTGTTCAAGTTCATTGAGTTTTTTCTGTTTTTCTCCTTCAAAATAACCATCGGTATAAGGTTTAACCTTGGGATATTTCATTTCTTCCCCAAGTAGTGCATCTTTTTTTCCCAATTCAAACCAGTCTTTTTGGCTTTTTCCTGGGAGATTATTAGAAGATGATTGAGTTTGATTGGGGGTAACATTTTTAAATATCCTTGTCTTTTGAGGTGATTCATCAAAGTCCATATCTTCTAAGTCTTGGGTAAAGAATTCCGAAGCCCCAACGGTACATAAAACAGCAGCAATTAAAGCTCTTTTCTCGGCCATTTTCTGAATGGTATTGACTTGATCGAAGATGTCAGGATTTTCAATTAACCCTACAGCTTGGCTAGTAATTTCTTCATCATCATCTCGGAATTTTGCCCCACAACCGCCTTTTTTCTTATAACAAACATAACCGCCGCCATATTCTGCTTTACCCTTAATAACGGTAGGTTGACCACAACTAGGACAAGTTAATTCAGCTTTTCTGTAACGGTATTTTTTTTCATAACTGTTACAGCTTCCGTCCCCTTGTCCCACTAATTCACTATTATGATAAAGACTGCATTGATAGTGATAGTAAAAGGTCGGTTTTTCAAAATCAACTATTGAACTGATTAGTTGAAAAGTAGGTCTAAGATTTAATAATCGACATAACTTTTCTGCCCCTGGTTTTAATAGCGTTGGCTTGCCATTGGTGCCAGGAATTATCCCATAGTCTGTGTTTTCTTTCATTTGTCCCTTAACAAAAGCTGTCATTATTTGATAATGAGCCTTTGTTAATTCAAGGGCTTCTGTGTTTTCAATTTTAATGAGCGACCCCTGTGAGGTTTGCTCGCTATGGGAATGCGCGATGATTTCAGACATTTTAAATTCTCCATGATAGGTAATGATTGGGGGAATAATCCCCCAATTGATTAATTAAAAATCGTCAATATTCATAGGTTGAGGTTGCTTGGCTCGGAGTTTTGTCCTTTCATTGACTAATTCTTGGTCAAAGTCTTTTAGCAATTGATGGGGGACATTATAAGCCCGACAAATCCAATCAAAATGGGCAAGATAAGGATGATAAAACTGTTCAATATTTACCGCAAAATCTAAACAGTAAAATCCATCATATTTAATCCTCATTTTTCCTAAGCAGAAACGTTTGATTAAGGCTAATAGGGGAGCATGAATGTGATAAGCATTGATAGGTTCATCCTCTTTTCCTATGTATACAGTGTGTTTTTTGGGGTTGAAATGAAAGCGTTCGTAAGCCATAAATTTATGTTGTTGACTCATTTTTAAGTTCCTCAGACTAAGATTAAAGGATAATCAGGATTAAGATTTAAAATCCTAATTCTGCGTATTGGTAAGCTTGTTCTGTCTCTTTTAAGTTAATGTTGGCTTTCCTTAAAAGATAGTTAACAGCATCATTAACAGACTCAAAATTAATCCCATTAATCGCCGTTTTTGTCCAAGCTTCTAACCCGGAAAACTGAGTTTTAATAAGACTCCCAATTTCTTCAGCTTCAGGATAATATTCTTCCCCGTTGAACTTCCTCACCCAAGCATATAAACGATATTCAATTGATTTGGGGTTCTCATATTTACGAGTAAAACAACCAGGGGGTAAGTCTTGATCATTAATCTCAAAATCATTGACATATTCTGACCTCATTATCTGATGTTTACATTGAGGTTTTTTACCAGTTTTTACCCGATAAAACCAATCTTTACAGGTACAGGAATTACTATTAACCTGATAAACTTCCCCTGTTTCTAAGTTGGTTACTTCGGTATAATTATCATTCCAAGCATACCCATTAAACTCAGACTTTTTAAGAAATGTTGCCCGTTTTTTACCCTGTTTATCTTCATAATAAGCCCAAGGGGTTTGACCTTTTCCTAAGAGTTTAAAGTTAAGGATTTTAACAGCTACTTTCTTGAGAATAGCTAGGGCTGCATATTTGATGGTGTCCAAAGTTTTAATCATTTTACTTTCTCCTGATTACTGAGATAATTGACTAGGTTTTTGTTGCATTGCTGTAACAGCATCGACTATTTGAAACTTAGGAATATTGAGACTAATTGCTGTTTGCTTAGCTTCTGATTTTTTCTCAAAAATCTTTACCCAATGAGTAGGGCCTAACCACTCACCAATTACTCGATTATCCTGATCTAAGATTGCCCAATATTTCATGATTACCTCTCAAAATTGTTGTTAATTTCCCCCAATTAAGGGGGAATGATGATTAATGATTAGTAAAAATGTAAGTCTTTCCGTCTGATTCTAAGCTCACATAATCACTACAAAACCAGTCACGGGCTATGGCTTCACAATCTATATAAGATGTGTATAGTCCAAGCTTTTCAATGGCTTCAAAAGTACCATTTTCTGTTAAGTAATTCTTGACAAAATCCTCCTCACTTTCATATTCTCCTTGAGAATAATCTTCAAAATTTTCTAAACTTTTAAAGTGGGCATAATAAGCGGCTATCGCTGCCCCGTGTTTTTTGATTGCTTGACCTAATTCTGCTACTTTTTCGATTGATTCATATTCATGAAGTTTAATCTCATGCCAGTTTTCGTAATCATGGATCGCCCATTCTTCACAAGATTCAAAATGTCGGACGGGGGAAGTTTTTAACATCTCTTTAATCTCTGCATAGATGTCTTCAGCATCTTGGTCACAATCAATCCATTCACCGTGTAAATGTCCATTGTTGTAAGCGGCTAAACAAGCAACATAAATCTTAGGGGTTTCATTCATGGTTAAAATTCCTCATCTGATGTATAGATTGACTCATTACTGTTGATTAGTTCGGGCTTAATTTCACCCGTTGTAATCTTTTTCATCGTTTCTTCCCATCCCATCATGTAAGATTCGTTATGAGGTTCTTGGGGTTTGAAAAGGGTTAAAGCGTCGTTTTGACCGTTGATATAGCAGTTATGTTGATCCTCTGCTATAAGCTCGGCTTCCAACTCTAACCAGGGTTGAGCTAAGTCTAAATAGGTCATGATTGATTACATGAATGTGAGGGTAATTCCCCCAAAAGAGGGGGATAATTATGAGTTTTTAATCAACTAAATAATCAAGGCCAAAGGCGTAAGTATCTGTTTCCCTTTGCATTCCTGGTATTTTTATTTCTACTTCAAAATCATTGAGATATTTGGGCTTACGAACTTCGCACCATTCAATCCTGTAAAAAGTTTGAAAGGTCTTGATATATCCTGATGCTTCGTCTCGTTTGCACCCTACATAAACGGTAAAGGCTGGCTTTGTATCGGTTTCATTGCCCCATTTCTGCTTATTATGGATGTCTTCACAGATGACGACGTTTTCGCATAGTTGCGTTACTTTGAAACTTCCATGAGGGGAAGTTTTGATGATTTGTTGTACCATGATGATTACCTTTGATTTGTTAATTGAGGGTTAAAGCCGAGGTCTGGGCTTTGGTCGGTTCCGCCTCGGCTAAAACTTTTTACTTTCTGCAATTGAGTAGTTGATCAACCACTGCAATGTCAGCACCAGTAATAAGCTGAAAGTCATTATTAAGACTCTCTAAGCTCTCAATGGCTCTGAATAAATCCTGCGCTTGGTCAACATTCAAATGATTGGGATCTTCTTGAATCTTCCTTAACTCGCTAAGGGCTATTTTTAAGATTTGCCTGGTTTCGTTGTTGGTCATTGGTCGGTTCCTTTACTTAACTGATTCTATTATAACATGGCTGCCATGCTATAATAATCAGGATCTTGTATGGCTGCCATGTTATAGGATAAGTATTTTTTATGGGGCTGCCATGTTATAATTATCAAAAAGAGAGGTTTAATAAAAATGCCAAGTGGCCGGCCTGGGGGGAATCCAGATTTAGAAAAATACCAATTTGAGAAAAAGCACGACTGGGATGAGCCGTGTAGCGATCGCATACAATTAAGGCTCCCTCCGAGGATGAAATTAGCTATCAAAGAAGGAAAGATCAAGGATTGGCAGGAAATTTGTAGGAAAGCGATCGCTGCTGAGTTAGAAAAAAATCCCCCTGAGTCGGGGGATAATCAATCATAGTTTTATAATTTCTCCATCTTCATATTCATCTGGGTGTGTAACAAAACCTGGCATTTTTGCCCAAGCTTCTTCAAAGCTTTTTGCTATTCCCTTTTGATCATCATTTTTCCAATCAAAACCTTCATCTGTCCTTCTAATGCAGACATGACTAGAACCATCTCTAAAAGATAAAAACCCCTCTATTTCGATAAATTCCCATTTATCATCTTCTGATAGTTCTGCCCAGATTCGGATTGTATTATCTGGTTCATAGCCATTCATGATGATTCTTTCCCACATTCCTATAGTCATTTTTTTGACCTCTTAATTGATTAATTAACAACTCCCCCAAGAGGGGGTAGAACAAAAGAACTAGAACAGAGACAACTGCACGGCGGCGGGGGAAAAAACCCACCAACCACCACCAACCGAAACCAGACCCCAACCAACGGGAGCCGAAACCCCCGCAGGGAGCCAAACAACGCAACGAAGGCCAAGGCCCAAGGCAACGGCCAGGGAGGCCCACGAACCCGAACCCGAACCCGAAAAGCAACGGGAAGACGACGGCGACGGGGCCAACCCAACAGGACAAGGGGAAGACGGAAACGACACCCACACCCCCCCAGGCACGGCCACGGAACGAACGCAAGCAACAGACCGACCCGCGAACGCACCCCGACCAACACCCCAACGACCCGACGCAACCGAGAACACCGAGGCCCCAGGACAAAGGCTACGGGCGAGGGAATCCACGCCACGCGCACAACCAACCGAAAAGGGAACCGACGGGGGAACAGCAGCCACCGCAGCAGCCACCACCGCAGCGGCCCCAGGAACCAACCGACGGGAACCGGAAAACCCAACGGCCGCCGCCGAAGACAACACCGAAGAAACGGCAGAAGGAAGAGAAGGAGAAGACGGTGCAGAAGGAGACGGGGGAACAGGGGCAGAACCACCACCGAAGGAACACCAGAGACAGGGCAAAGAACCCACCGGAGAGGAGAAGGAAGAAACAAAGCAGGGAACGGAAACCCCAAACCCCGAACCCAAAGACCGAACAGCACAAAACGGAAAGCCAAAAGCAGAACAAGCCGAACCCGCAAAAGCAGCAGCAGCAGCAGCAGACCCAAACAGGCAAACACAAACCCACCGAGAGAAGGAACGAGCAGAAGGACGAACACAGAGAAAAGCAGCACCAGCAGAAGCAGCGAGAGAGGCAACAGACCCAGGAAACGGAGCAGAAACAGAGGAAGGAGAAGGAGAAGCCGAAACCAAAGAAGAAGACACAGGAGAAACCCCCAAAACCAGACTATACAACCATTATAACATGGCAGCCATGCAATAGGCAACCCCAAAAGGAAAAAAAAACCAGAGCCAGAGCCAACCCCCGCCCCACCACCGACCGCCACCGCGAGCGAGGAGAGGCGGGGGGCCACACCACCAACAGAGGACAACGAAGCCGAAAAGACCCCCGCCCGACGAGCGAGCAAACACCAGGAACTACAAGAGAGCCACACAACCAGAAAGCCCGAAACACCAACCAGCAAGCCAAAAAGCCAACACCCCTACCCTCTCTCTCTCTCCTCTCTCTCTTCTCCCTCTGCCCGAACGGGCTTTAATCGTAGGGATAAGCTATGAGTCATAACCAGTTAGTTGAGGGCAAAAACTAGCTTTTTGCGCCCCAAGGTCTTATTAGCACGGGGAATAGCTTTTTATTCTTACAAATACGCCTTATTCCGTGCTATAATAGACCGCAGGCGCAAAAAGCGAAACAAATGCGAAGTGGAGTTTGCGTAGCGGTAGCGGAGCAAACGGAACGGAGCAACCGCTTCTCTTTCTTGGCACACAGCCCCGCAGGGGCGCGTGACGCGCGAATCATAACCAGGAACTACAGCTACCCTCATAACCAGGAACTCCCGCCCGACGAACGAGCAATTTTCTGTACCGATAACCAGCCGGACGAAGCGGAGGAACGGAGCGAAGTTGGGCGGCAAGGATGTTCACCTGTCTTGAATTTTCAACGATTTCATAAGCTAAGCCGGACGTAGCGATAGCGAAGTCGGGCGACTGGGGAAAGGATCAATAACCTTTGCTTTATTATCAGTAGCTTTCAGGTTACGCCTTACCGTCCAATGTCTTTTAGTGAAGGCGATCGTAACATCATATAAAAAAAGGCAGCCAAACCGGCCACCCACAAGAAAGAAAAAAGGGAGGACAAGCCCCCTCCAAACGTAGCTAGGAAACCGGAACAGAAACCAGCCAACCCACCGAACAACGCCGAACCGCAACAGACCGGCCGCAACGACCAGCCCACACACCAGCAAAACCAGAAGCAGCCGAGAACGAGACAAAACAAGCCACCAACACCCGACCAGAGAACGACGACAGCGAACTACGGCACCACCAAGATACACAGCCAGAACCAAGCGCAGAACCAGCAACAGAACGGAAAGAGAAAACAGACATGGGACAAAACCCCCAACGACACAACGCACACTCACACACCCCTTCCAAATTCTTTCTTCTTGAGATAACCCCCCGTCATAGGGCGGTTGGGGCATTTAAAAAACGCGCCTGCGCCGTGAGATAAGCTATGAGTCCTACCAATAAGCTTTATGCGGCGCACGAGGCGCAACCACATAAATTTAGCCCCCACAAGTCCCTTGACGGGGTTTTTTAAGGGGTATAATAGAAAAGCTGTGTGTGTGTTATAACCTTTCTGTATTGCGGTCTAGGTTTCTTACAAACAACTAAAATACAGATTACTAACTTTAATTTTTAAGACACTTCAATATTTTTTCTACTTAAAAACAAGTCCTAGTGCAAGGCCTTGTTAGCCGTAAATTTTAGGCGCAATACCTGCTGACCTGTCGCCTCATGTAATTTTTCTTCTAGTTGCTCAAAACCATATCTAGAGTAAAACTTACGGCCAATTGAGTTTTCTTTGAATACTTCTACTTCAAGATCTCCGTGCAATTCTTGTGCTTTATCCATTAACGATTTGCCTACGCCCTGACCGTGACATTCTGGCTGTAGAAATATTGCTCCAACTTCGTTACCCATTAACGCAATAAAACCTTTAACTTGACTATCAAGTTCAACAACCCACGTATCTGTATTAGGCATATATATTTCAGCTACGTTTATTCGTTCTTGAGCAATAAACTCATCCGTCATAAATGGATGAGCTAATCGAGTCGCTGTTTCCCACGAGGAAAGAACTGCATCCAAGTCAGATTTTTCATATTGTCGTATTTGCACGAATCTATTTCCTTTTACTGCTAACTATTTATTATAATGAAACCTTCCGTATAATTAACTCCTAGGGGACAAAAAAAGGAAACTTTCGGGATATTCACCTTATACAGAATATCAATCATGAGGCTACTCCACTCATTCTTTGGCCGTCTTCGCGGGAGCCTGTTGTTGCACGAGCTTCATCTGCTCTCCACAGCAGATTTCTGAATGGGACATACCTTCTGGACAGGGACAAGGCTTCTCATAAACAAGCTGCGCTCCGCACTTCTCACAGGCATAACGATCACCGACTTTACGTAGCATTTCAATCTCCTCCTTCGCTTTGTTGCGTAAAAATGTAGCAAGAGCAAAATAACGTACTCATATCATTAATGTTATTTTAAATTCACCTCAATCTTACAAAAACCATAAGAAACTTAACGCTAAAATTATATAGACAAACGTGGTCAAATACCTTTTAACAATATTTAACAATCTTAGTCAAAAGTATCTAATTAATTTCAGGGAGGCAACTTTTGGTCGATTTTTCCCTAAATTCCCAAGGTGTGATCTCGCGCTCCGCGAGTGCGACAGTAACGCTTCTCTACAAATAACCTTTTCTATAATCCTGACTCGCCATCTCCAAAGCTTCTTCATAAGTCCAACGCTCAATAGGTTCAATATTTTCTACTTCAAGAAATCGGGATAAAATAGAATCATTCCCTGTAACTTCATTAATAATTTTAGCGATTTCTTTACAAGAGCTTTGAGGATATTTAACAACCTGTTCCTCACTAAATCTTATTACTATCCATAGACAGTCAAGGAAAAAGTAATCTCTGATTATTTCTTTTTCTAAGTTTAAGTAATGTAAAGGTTGTCTCCTTTTATAGCCATAAGGTTCATCAATTTCAATATCAATGTGTAAATTAGTTTCTTCATCAATATAAGCAAAGTCAGGAGTATAATGAAAACCTTTGTCATAATCAGTATTCTGTAACCATACTCCTATTTTAATTTTATTACCAAAATACTGTTTTAAATAACCTTCAAATCTTGCCTCAGAATGACCTCGTTTAGCTTGACTATTAATTCCCTGATAAGTTCTCAGATTAGTTAAAATAGATTGTAATTCATTGGGATTTACCTTAACCTGTTGTTCCCAAAGTTTTAAAGCTTCCCCGTATTCCCTTAATGCTGTCCCATAATTAGCTTGTTTCCTATCAAATTCTGCTAAGTTTGAGCCATAACGTTCTAATCTTAATAAATACCGTTGTTGTAATTGTTCATGAGCTTGTTTACGTTTAGGAAATGATTTAATCTGAATGTATGAATTAATGCCCATTAATATCAAAGTTAAGAGTAAGCCAAAACTCATTAAAGCTGCCCCTAAACCAGAATTAAATAAACTGAATAATATTCCTGATAAAATACTAATTCCTAAGCCTATCCCTCCTCCAACAAGAAAGGCTGGAACATTCAAGGGTTGAGGTTCTGGGGGTAATGGTGGTGGTGGTTTAGGACGGTTGGGATAAGTTGGTTTAATGGCTTGGGGAATGTGTTCTCTTTGAGCTTGGAGAACTTCAGGGATGAGGATAAAAGGATAATGATTCATGGCTTATCTACCATTGAAGCAGATACAAAACTTAATCAATTATTTTAGCTTCATTTGGTAAACCATACTTAAGAAGGGATATAGTCAGAGGAGATTGATAATTTAACAAGCTGGTGATATTATCCCCTGATTCTAGTTTTTCTTCCGTCTTTTCCATGACCCATTGTTGATTAAAAGGTATGCCAAAATAACAGGGACTTAATTCATTCCAAGTCGGCTCTATAACTTCATTATCAAACATTATCCAAGCGTGTTGAATAGGATAAAGGTTAGTTGTATCAGACAAAGCCAAGCCTTCACAATAGATTAAACCTTCAGGATTTTCAGGAGCGAATATTATACTTAAACAGTTTTCATAACATTGTTGAGGGATGCCGATTTGTTGCGCTTGTCCTCCTTTGATAAACTGTCCATGTTCTAATAAAATTTCTTCAATACACCAGTATTGCCAATCCTGTTTGAAGGGGTCAGGTTCAGCCCTTACGCCTTCAACGATGCCCGTTAGGAATTCTATCATTAACTGTTGATAGTTGACGGTGGTGGGTTGTTTACGGATGGCTGATAAAATTTTAAACATGACTTCTTCCCTTGGTATTATGGTTAGTATTCCCAAGGGAGTCAAAAACCTTAACATTCTGTAATATGACTCAAGAACAACCGACGAACTTTAATAGAGAAATTGACCGAATGCTCACTAAATCTGAGCAAAGGATTGAGCAACTTAGGGAGTTAAACCGTCCTCTGCGCCCTTGGGAAAAGGACAGATTTAAAGAGCGATTGAGTAAACTAGAAAAGCAGGAAACTTGGGATAAAGCTGAACTTCAGGAACGATTAACTCGACTAAAAAAAGAGCTTAGAATTGTTTATGCTCTCTCGGCTTTTGTTCTCCTTTCATTATTTGTCTGCTGTGTTATCTTCAGTTTTGGACTTTGGAAAACTTTACATTAAGAAGGAATAAATATGAGAAATGACTCAGAAGGATTAGGACAAGACATTGAAAAGATGTTAGATAAAGTGGAGCAGAAGATTCGAGAGGTTAAAGAACTGAATCGTCCGGCTCTTGATGCCTTAGATAAACAAGAAATTGAACAACGAATTAAAGCTTTAGAGCAAAGAGATGAAGCTGATAAGAAAGCGATGCAAGCTCAATTAAGAGACTTAGAAAGTCAGCTTAATTTGATGAATACACGATTATATACTGTGATGCTGATATTATTAGCTATTTGTGGGGCTTTGGTTTTATTTATTGATCTATTTTAGCCATTAACTAATATTCGAGCCGCGCAGATGGTATTTAATTATTAGGCACTCAGATTAATTATGTCCAAACCAAAAGTTTTTATTACTCGTCAAATCCCCCAAGCGGGACTAGATTTATTAAAAGACAAAGTTGACTTAGAAATCTGGGAGAAAAATGAACCTCCTCCCTATTCTATTTTGTTAGACAAGGTTCAAGAAGTCGAGGGGTTATTATGTTTACTCACTGACCAAATTGACCAACAATTAATTAACCAAGCTCCCCATCTCAAAGTCATTAGTCAAATGGCTGTTGGTTACGATAACATTGATATTAATACAGCAACAATTAGAGGGATTCCGGTTGGTCATACCCCAGGTGTTTTAACAGAAGCGACTGCTGATTTAACTTGGGCTTTATTAATGGCAATTACCCGTCGTATTACTGAGGCACAAGAGTATATAAAACAAGGAAAATGGACGACTTGGCAACCGATGGGATTATTAGGGGCTGATTTTGTTGGGGCAACATTAGGAATAATCGGATTAGGAAGAATTGGACAAGCGGTTGCTCGTCGGGGGAAAGGGTTTAATTTGAAGGTGATTTACCATAAACCTCGTCGTCTTTACCCTAAATTAGAACAAGAATTAGGGGTGAATTATGTATCTTTTGAACAGTTATTAAAAGAGTCAGATTTTATTAGTTTACATACTCCATTAACCGAACGAACTTATCATTTAATTGGAGAAAATGAATTAAAGTTAATGAAACAAACAGCTTTTTTAATTAATACTGCTAGAGGGGGAATTATTGACCAAAATGCTTTGTGTTATGCCTTACAACAAGGACAAATAGCAGGAGCGGCTCTTGATGTAACTGAACCGGAACCTTTACCCAAAGAGCATCAATTATTAACATTGAGTAATGTGATTGTAACACCTCATATTGGTAGTGCGAGTTATCAAACTCGTTTTCAAATGGCGATTATGGCTGCTCAAAATCTGTTAGCTGGTTTACAAGGTCAACCGTTACCTAATTGTGTTAATCCTAATATTTATTGATAATTATTGAGGTCAAGGGAGATCATGAAAAACCTTAAGGGTAAAGTCGCTTTAGTTACGGGGGCAACCAGAGGGATTGGTAAAGGGATTGCTATTGGTTTAGGGGAAGCCGGAGCAACGGTTTATATTACAGGACGAACCCTTGAACCCTCTGATGAAAACATTTCTGGGACTCTTTTAGAAACGCAGCAAGCGGTAATTGACGCGGGTGGTGTCTGTATCCCTGTTCAAGTAGACCATAGTGATGATGAGCAGGTACGGTTGCTATTTGAACGTATTGAAACTGAGCAAAAGGGGCAACTGGATATCTTGGTGAATAATGTTTTTTCAGGGGTAAAAGAGATCGGCAACGCATTCGGTCAACCGTTTTGGAAACATGACCCTAGTTTATGGGATGCTATCAATAATGTTGGTCTTCGTAGCCATTATATAGCCAGTGTTTATGCTGCTCGTTTGATGAATAAGCGTCAACAAGGGCTGATTTGTACGATTTCATCTTGGGGAGGACTCTCTTATATTTTTGGGGCTGCTTATGGCGTGGGAAAAGCAGCTTGCGACCGCCTGGCCTCGGATATGGCAGTAGAATTAAAACCAGATAATATTACCTCAGTTTCTCTGTGGCCAGGAATTGTCGGAACCGAAGAAATGTTTAGATTTTCTGAGAAGTGGAAAACTGAAGATGAAAAAGAGCCTCAAAATTCTACGATGCGCGACTATTACAATTGGGAAACACCTTTGTTTACAGGGAGAGTCATTGCTGCTTTAGCCGACCAACAAAATACGATGAATCTAACAGGTAAAGTCCAGATTATTGCAGAACTTGCCCAACGCTATAATATCGTTGATGAAAATGGCAACCGTCCGGTTTCTTTGCGTTCTCTGCGTTTTATTGTACCTTCGGCGATCCCCGCTTTAAAAAAGTATCCTTGGCTCATTCCAGACTTAAAAATTCCTTGGTTCGTTTTGCAATGGACAATGCTTCAATCTCCTAAAATTTAACCAGATTCAAGAAATTATTAAATTTGAAGGAGAATGGGAAATGTCATGTTAAAGAATGTTCGGCTTCTCTTACAATTATTATTAATAGCCTTATTGTTAACTAGCATTTATTCTGTGTTCTCAACTTCGACAACGAACTTAGCAGCACAGCAGCCAATAAATTGGAAAATTGCGATTACTCCGCAGTTTGATGATGCTAACTCTTTTTCGGAAGGATTAGCTAAAGTCGGAACTGGGAAACCAGTAGATAACGCTTATGGTTTCAAAGATATCGATAACTATGGTTATATTGACTTAACGGGTAAAGTCGTAATTCCCCTCCAATTCAAACAAGCGGGGAGGTTTTCATCAGGTTTGGCTTGGATTGGCATAGATTCTGATGGGAATGGAAATGTAGAGCGATATGGTTACATAGACAAAACAGGAAAAACTGTAATTGAGCCACAATTTGAGGATGCTGGTAACTTTTCATCAGGATTAGCACCAGTTAAAATTGATAATAAATGGGGCTATATTAACAAGCAAGGTAAGGTAATGATTTCCCCTCAGTTTGATTCAGCTTCGGAATTTGCTCAAGGGTTAGCAGTGGTAGGAAAAGAGACTGAAGATCCAGATTATTCTTACCAACAAAAGTACGGTTATATTAACCAAAAAGGACAGCTAGTTCTTCCTTTCAAATTCTCTATTGCCTATAGCTTTTCTGAAGGGTTGGCCGCAGCAGAATCCCAATCCGGTAAGAACAAAGGATATATTAATCGACAAGGGAAATTTGTCATTAATCGTCCCCAATTTGATACTTATGTTCTGGGAAATTTCTCATCAGGATTAGCCGTTGTAGAAGTGAATGGGGGAGCTTGTTCTGCTGCCAATTATTGCGATTATGGCTATATCAATAAAACAGGAAATTTAGTCATTAAATCGCCCAAAAATGACGCAGATTTTACTGGGGCGCAGAGTTTTTCTGAAGGGTTAGGGGCTGTAGCCACCAGTGGTGGGGGTAGAGATGCAGGGGGCTGGTATCCTGCGACTAATTGGGGTTATCTCGACAAAAACGGCAAGTTGGTTATTTCCCCCCAATTTGATGACGCGGGCAGTTTTGCTGAAGGTCTAGCACCAGTAGCAATTCAAGGGAAGTACGGTTATATTTCTATTGGGCCAAGAATTGTCAAATCTTATTAAAGACATTCTTCCTGCCATGACAGGAGATGCCGTCAATAACAATCCCAAAAAGATTAACAATGATTTTAATTTACCCATCGAGTTACTTGCATACAGCCATTGCCGTTGTTGTAAACATCTACAGTTGCATAGCCATCATTTTGAACTAAGCGAGTAATGTAGTTAATCACTCTAGAACTGTTGTCACAAATAATCGTTGGTTCTCCAGGACGTAAAGCTCTATCTGTCCAAGTACATTCCCCAGGATTTAACCCTTGATAGACTGCACCGGAACCTGGGCGAAAACTGATTTTCACATTATTATTGCCAGTATTTCTGATAGAAAGATTTCCTCCTCCACGACAAGTCATAGGATAACTTGTCTGAGAAAGAGCAAGATTTCCACCGACAATAGTAGTCAAAAGTGCCGTCATTATTGTCACATTGATAACCCGATTTAATCTGGTCATCTCTTTTCTCCTAATGTTGCGAATGAGATAACTTCTGCGGTTATGCGCGGTAATCAAACTGACTTTGAGAGGCAACACTTCTATTATCACGCCAGTTCTCATAAAAAGAGATTAATTATTAAGTTATTGTTATAGTTTGATTTCTGAACCTTACTTGTCAAGTTCCTCCACTTCCCCCGTCTCCCGATTATACTGATGAGTTGGTTGACTTTCCCGATTTTTCTGTTCATTCTTAGCATAAAAAGCTCCCCCAAGAGAAAACACAATTACTAAAAATAATACGGCTAAATCTGGCCAGTTACTAGGGTCAAACTCAATCCCAGAATCGAGTAAATCAAAAGCCTCAAAATCATCCATGTTGATTAATAAATCCCTTGACCAATAATATTACCTTGGGGACTATAACGACAGACTAAAATATCATTACCGCCCGCTTTTGCTGTGGCACAACCGACTTGTTTAGTATTTTTCCAAACCATTTGAGTGTAATGACCCACATCAGACCAATTGCCAGTAGAACTAACGGTTTCAAGGTTAAATTGGCGAGAGGTTAAATACTGTTTTTCTTGTCCCCAACCGTCAACCATTTGAGTATAAGTAAATCGGTTTGATGTACCTAACCATAAATTTTCGCCCTGCCCGTTTGTGTTAGAATCATGTTGTAATTTTTTCCCTCCTAATGAAGCTAAATAGTTAGCCCATTTTTGAGCATCACTAGCTAAATTATTAGACCAAGTTAAAGGAGATACATTAACCTGTTGACGATATTTATTATGAGCATTTAAAATTTCTTGCTGAAAGTTGGTTTGACTAATAACAGGTTGATTGAAAGTTAACAATGAAGTGAATAGTACAATTGATGTAAAAATCTGTTTCATTAGTTTAGGCGATAACTTTTGTCATTAATTTCCTAGTATTATCCATGATAGCTAAAGGTTGACTCCAGATGATTGTCCAAGTATCACCAGAGCCGACCATTTCCAGATCATTATCAATCCCTGGTTTTCCCAAAGCATCAATCAATAATCTCGCTAAAATACATTGACTAGGAACTTGATTAATAATCACAGTGGTTAATACCGTATCCGTTCCTTCTATGGGTTCATGGTTAATTGACTGTATTTTCATTCTGTTATCGGCTTCGTTAATATTCTCAATATTATAGGTCATGAGGCGCGTCTCGTTGGGCATTTTTTGGGAAATTATCAATTCAGCTTAATAGTTTTTAGTCATCCCACGCTTACCTTAATAATTATAGTTTCAGTAAATTAGCGGCTGAAATTATTCAATAAATTTTGAATATTCAACGTGATATAATAGGATTATTATTTATATTTCAATACGTCTGTTATCAACTTAAATGACTCGTCAACCCCATGACCAATTTGCCAAGGAATATTTAGAGGAGTTACTCACACCTCTAGGCACAATAAAAAAGAGTAAAAAAGTAAAAAGTGAGGTTCAGGAAATCGATGTGTTCTTTGAACCTACTACCTCGTCAATTTCGACTGAACTCCCTTTAGGGTTATTAGGTAAAATAGCGACAACTCCCTGTTTATTTGAGCCTTTCCGCAATCCTCCTTCAGAAGTAGAAATTCGCAGTTGTTTGTTAAAGTTATATGCCGTTCAGGGTGATATATTAAGGAAAGCCAAGCGAACAAACTTAAGCATTACTGAGTCTGAATTACCTATTTTATGGATTTTAACGCCAACCTTAAGTGGGAGAATGATTCAAGGATTAGGAGCAACTGAGGCAGGGGATAATTGGGAGAAAGGGGTTTATTTCTTGCCATTAATTCTCAAAACAGGGATAGTCGTAATCCATCAGTTACCAGTCAATGAGGAGACTTTATGGTTGAGAATATTAGGGAAGGGCAGCACACAAAAAAGAGCAGTAGAGGAGTTAGTTGAACTGCCCGAACGTAATCCTTTCCGAGAGAATTTATTAGAAATTTTAGCCAACTGGCGCAAGAATTTGGAATTAAGAGATAATTTAAGTAGCGAAGAACAGGAGGACATCATGAACTTATCACCAGCTTATTTACAACAACGTGAAGATTGGAAACAAGAAGGAAAACAAGAAGGACTGACAGAAGGAAGGCGGGAAATGATTGAGAACTTACTGCTGGTTCGGTTTGGGAAACTAGATGAGGAAATGAAGGAAGTGATCGCTCAGTTGTTGCAGTTACCGACTGAGGATGTAACTCGTCTGTTGCTTAATCTTAGTCGTGAGGAGTTATTGCAAAGATTGAGAACAGACTCTATGGAACTTTAGCTATCAAACTGAATCATCAACCCAAGAACAAACGGGACAGTCCCAATGAATTTTAGGGGGATTATTAAGATTAAATTGATGCCCGCACTGAGGACAAACACCCGTAAACATAGGATGAGTATTTAGCCTTCTCCATTGTTCTTCTCTTGTTAATCTTGGAGGTCTATTGGGTATTAATTCCCCATTGTAAAAACTATAGCCTTCGGGGGCCCATTGTTCCTCCTCAATGAAGTTTTGGTCTTGTCTAAAGTCTGGGCAACTGCTTGTATTAACCCCTGTTGGATGAACCGCGCAGATTAGGAGTTCAGGATTATGGGAGTAGAGGAGGCATCGGTTACATTGTTCAATTTTCATAGCCCGTTGTCCATCGCCTCCTGATATGTGGCTTCCTCTGTTCTAACATTTTTCTGGGTTCTTAAGCGACTTTCTACCATCTAAGGCCGATGGTTTCTTAGGGAATGACCCGTCGAGAAGCCGCTTGATTATTATCTTGGGCAGCTTGAGAGCGAGTTTCTGGAGTGACACAGACTAAATCGCTTTGAGTCGCTTCTCGCCAAACATAACCTTGACGACAAGTGTAGGGGCCATAGGGGCCTCCTCCTGGTTGAATGCGATTAGAAACTTGGCTATTGTCATAAGCAGTTTGAGAACGAGTTTGGGGAGTCACACAGACTACATCCCCTGGATAAGCTTCTCGCCAAACAAAGCCTTGTTGACAAGTATTACGACCATAGGGAAGACTGGATGCAGATGGAGTCACTCTTAATCCTGGCCCTTCAATCGTGCCTACATTTTCAGCTTTCACAGGTGAGGCGGTCAATAACAAAGTGGTGGCGAGTAAGAGGGTGCAGACTTGAGGACGGTTCATGAGGGTTGCCTTGAGTGAGGTACTGTCATTTAATAGTTGTCAAACCCATGAACTTATGCACAAGCTTTAACTTTGTTCAATAGACATCTCCAAAATCCCAGATTTGAACCCGATGCTACAAGGGTTTAAGGTTAAGTTCGGTCGATGTTTAATGGATATGAACAACCTTTATAATCAAGAATAAACAGACAGTCAAGGATAAAGTATGGCTAAATTTGGAGCAATTTACTTGTCTTTTAATCAGCAAGAAAACGCCATAGAAAAAGTTGAAAAAATTTCTTCTATTTTAGTCGAGCAAGGTTATTCTTTCACGGTTCGTTACCATGATGAAAGCCCTTGGATACAATTATATGTTGAAGACCCAGAAAAGGTAGTCGAATATGCTGAAGATGTCTCTAAGATTTTCCCAAAGAAACGAGTCATTGGATTAGCTGCTTATACGGTATCTGATGAGGTGAGTTTCTGTGAATTTAAGAATGGGACAGTAATTCGTCTTTTACAATCAGGATTTAATAACGAGAGACGATGGGACTTAATTGAAGGAGTGGCACAAGTTTGGGAATCTGAAATTTTAAAGAATCTGACGATGGAAATTAGTAAGCCAGGAATGGTTAGTTCTCATGTTAATAAGATAGGAGTATTCCTGAATCTTCCAGGGTTTGGAATTCCTCGACCTGGGGAGGCCTGGAGTCAAGAAATTATTAATTAATCTTTTTTTTTATTACATCATGATTCGGGACAAATTCATTAAGTTTGTCATCAAACTTATCAAATACGGGTCTTTCTTCATAATAAAATAAATGAGCAGGGCAATCACAATCTGATGAGCCAAACTTTTTAATAGGAATACTTGAATGTTCATCTTCTAGTAATAACGCAGCCCATTGATGTTCTCGCTTAATTGTATCAGTTGAGTACCAAATTTCAACAGGAGTTAAATAAGGTCTAAGATAATCAAGATGCCAGTGATGACGTTTATTAATCTGTAAATGTCTTTGAACCCTGGAGTTTAGCCCACCCTGACCAAAGGCACTACCAATATAACAATAATAACCAGGTTTTATTTGATAAGTTCCTAGTTTTCCTATGGTAACAAGTGATGAAGTTGAACAGTGGAAAACTAAACAATAAGTTCCTGGTAGATTTGGTAAATCAATGGTCATTTAATGAACTTTTTGTAAATGTTCTTTAAGAATAGGAACAATAGCCATTGCCGTTTGAGTTTTGACTTCCTTTTTTGTTGCTCCTAATGCGGTTTCTCTTAGTTGGGTATCTTCAAGGGTAATCACGCAAGTACATTGCCATTGACCCTGGTTCTTTTTAAACTGAAAGTCAGGTTTTTTTAGTCTATATTTTTGAATCATTCCCATCAATTCACCTACAGGATTATCCATAATTTATCTCCTAATTAATTAAGACGAAAAATGTATCGGGAAACAGTTAATCAATCAAGCTACATAACAAGATTTTTTCGCCCTGGTTAAACCAGTATAAAGCATTTTCTGCTTATCTTGACAATGGTGCATATCAGACACCAATAAAAACACATTATCAATGGAGCTACCTTGGGCTTTATGACAAGTTAAAGCGTAAGCATAAGCCATGTTATCAAACAATTCATCTAACTCAAAGTAAATAGCCCATCGCTTCTTTTTCTCACTATAGTTTTCGTCTTCTATCGCTATTTTTGCTAACTTTTTCAGTTCTTCTTGTCGTTTAACTTCCGATTCTTCTGTCAGGATTCTTAACTCAATAGTTCCTCCTTCATCCGTCCTTACTTTGACTTGATAGAACTCCCATTTATACTTATTATTATGATTTAATTGGGGAGTTTCTATAATTTTACATTCTTCTGAATTATTCAAGATGATAGTTTTTTGTCTTTGTTTTCCCCCCGGTAATTTCCTGAAGACAGGCTTTTTGGCAATTAACCTATCCCCGATTACTAACTGTTCTACATCTTGACCATACAAAGCCTCTCTAATCGCTTCATTGTACTTATCAACCGTCTTATTTCTCCAGGCAATAATTCTCACATAATCGGGGTTAATTAACCAATCTTCTTGCTCAAAATGACTTAAGGCAAACTTAAACCAATCATCAACATTCAGTTTGATAATTGTCCCATCATCAGAAGTTTCAAAGGGATAGGTTTGTCGATTCCAACGTGAGTCACTTCTGATAGTTTCTGCGACTTTTGCTATTTCTCCATCATATCTGACGACGCTCGTTAAATGGGCATTTCTGTTAATATCAGGGTGATGAGCAACAATGGGTTCTTTTTCTTTTACGGGTGGTAATTGTGCTGAGTCTCCTACAAAAATAAGCTGTGTTTTTTCTCCTTGAATTGCTTGTTGTAAATCTCGGAAGTTTTCTTTATTCAACATGGAATATTCATCAATGATGATCACATCATAGTCTTTTAATTCTAGTTCTTTTCCTTCAATAAACTCAAACTGTTGTTCTCCTGTATTTAGATCAATAACTGGTTGCAGTCTTAACAGTTTAGCCACAGTAGTGGCTTCTATTTGTAGTCCTTGATTCCGAGCTATTTGAGTTAAGTTTTTAGCCGCTTTATTAGTGGGAGCAGCCACGATATACTTAAACTCTGTTTCTTTTAACCATTGAATAACTTTGACCATTAAATGAGTTTTTCCTGTTCCGGCATAACCACTTAATCTAAAGTATCGTTCCTTGTTGCTTTCGATGAAGTTAATGATGTCTTGATAGGCTCTATATTGGTCTAAAGTCAGTTCAGTTTGTTGTAGCTTATTCCTTTCTATTTTTTCGACTGTTCTTGTCACCCAATTAAGCAGATTTTGTCTTAATTCTTGGTAAACGATAGAAGGCTCTATTGAGGTAACAGCATCTTGATAAAACTCGATTACTGCTTCAATCATTTCCCCCAATTCGTCAGGGACTACTAAGGATTTCATTATTTTCTGTCCAGGCTTTACCATTAATTATACAGTGGTTTTAGATGATTAATTGCCACTTTATCTCCTACTGGTAATTTTACCTTCGCACAATGGGACTACCATGATGATGAATTAAGTACCATTTTTGCGCCATTTTCCTAAATCCATTAGTGGCCATTGATAAAGCTTCTAATTTTCTCCCTCTATTAACTTGTGTAACTTTTTCAATCAGAACAATATAAGCGATTTCTTGACCCATATCAATGTTAATAATTTCTGTATCAATTTCTAAATAATCAGTATTTTTAAAGATGGTTTCCCAAGATGAACGAATAAGCTCCCATCCTTTAAGAACATTACCCCCAGGATGAATACAGGTGCTACCCGCCCCTTGCCACCAGATTTGATTGAGAGTAGAAAGCTCTCTTTTCTCAAAGGCTCGATAAAAAGCTTCATTGATAGCAATTAGTTCAGATTTATCATCAGTGGTCATATAATTAAGGGTGTGTCGTTTGTGGGTTTTCTTAAATAATAAACCTTGACCATCTCCTTTTTCTTAATCGTCACTTTCTGACAAGAAACTAATAATTTTCAACAAGAGCTTGTAACTGTACAATGTTAAAAGATAAGAATGTAGGGAAATATGAGTCAATCAGAGTCAACAACCAATAGGCTTGAAAATGTGGTCAATTCTGTCATGGGAGTTAAAGACCCATCACCATCAAATGATTCAAACATCAACACTCAAGAATTTGATGGGAAAGCCCTATTAATATATATAGGTGGCACGGCGGTACAAATTGCCCTCATGGTCTTAGCTCTTTGGGCAATTGGACAAGCTTATACTCAACTCGAAAGGCTCAATGACAACAGTTGGTGGCCAACAGCAATCGCCAGTGTATTTTTTACCGTAGTAACCCTTCGTTCTCGGCTGTTTTCCCCCTTAGACAATACCCGCAGTTCAGGCCGATATCAGCAAGTTATTAGACCCAACTGGGCCCCTCCTCCTTTAGCGTTCCCCATCGTTTGGATGACCATTGGTGTGTTACGGATAGTGTCATCTGTGTTAGTTTGGCAAGCGGTTGGTCAAAACTTCTTGGCGGTTCCTCTCATTGCTTTTGTGATTCATTTAGCGTTGGGTGACATTTGGAATACGATTTTTACCGTTGAAGGAAGATTAGGGGCAGCTGTTCCGGTGGTGATTATGGGCCCTTGGTTATCAGCAATTGTTGTCACAGTTCTTTATGGGCAAACCGTTTCATTGGCTGGTTTATTACTTGCCCCTTCTGTTGTTTGGATCACCGTTGCTTGTGTATTAGTGTACAGTATTTGGCGGTTAAATGGTTGTGAACCCTGGTATCCTATGAAACGAGTAAATGGGGGGAAAACTCAATAATGAGCCGTCATTTTTGGTCAATTATAATCGTGGGATTATTAAGCTTTTTTTTGACGAATTCAGTGGCTTATGGAACTGAGTTAATTGAGAATAACGGACTCAGAGAAGGTCATTTATTACCCTGTCCATCAGGAGTAAGTTGTGTGGTAAGTGATAGTCAAGAAAGTAAATCTTATATTGCACCGATTCCTTACCATACTGATAGTAACCACGCCAGAGAAATCTTATTGAAAGTCTTAACTGTTGTTCCTAGAACCAAAGTGGTTCAAACAACTGATAATTATATCAGGGCAGAATCCACTGGCAAGATTTTCGGGGGAATTGATGAACTTGAGTTTTATTTTCCGCCCAATCAGCCACTCATTCAACTGCGTTCAGCTTCTCGGAATAGTCAGTTTGATTTAGGATTAAATCGCCGACGTTTAGAACAAATTCGTTTGGCTTTAAGGGAGCTTAATATCTAATGGAATTACTTCATCCCATAAAAAATAATTAGGGTTAAATATGACAGATATGGCAGCAACGATTTATCCAGGGGAAGTTTTTGCGGACACCCAACTTTTTGATACAGGCATTCGTCAATTAGTCCCTCATTATGATTTAATGCTTGATACTCTTGTTGCTTGTATTTCCCCTAATAGTCGTCGTCTTTTAGACTTAGGCTGTGGTACGGGAGAACTGAGTTTAAGACTGTTGAAACATTGCCCTAATGCGAGAGTTGTGAGTGTCGATTATTCTCCCAGAATGATTGAGATGGCAAAATCTAAATTAGAAACAACTCAACTTTCGGAGCGTATAACTTTTATTCAAGCTGATTTTGGAGCATGGGCGAATGGGGAAATGGGAGGGGAAATAGGGACTAATTTTGATGGTTGTGTTTCTTCTTTAGCCATTCATCATCTCAGTGATGAAATGAAACAACAGCTATTTACTTGTATTGGACAGAATTTATCTAATGGTGGCTGTTTTTGGAATGCAGATCCTATTTTACAAGAATCACCACAATTACAAGAAATCTATTTGACGTTAAGAGAACAATGGACAATAAACCAAGGGACAACTCAACAAGAAGTTCGTTCGAGTATAGGGAATAGTGAGCCACAAGGTTATTCAACACAAGATCGTTTAGCCACATTAGAAACTCATTTAAGGATGTTATCTTCAGCCGGATTCAAGACTGTTGCTAACCCTTGGCGATTTTGGGGATTAGCTATTTTCGGAGGTTGGGTTTAATAATACTTAGGAGAATATTATGTGCTTTTCTGCAACAGTGAGCTTTACAGCAGGAGCGAGTCTATTACTACTAGGAATAGGAACGATTAGACAAACATCATCAAAAAGAGAAGCTTTATTAAGCTCATTTCCTTGTTTATTTGCTTTACAGCAAAGTTTAGAAGGATTAGTCTGGACAGGAATTAATAATAGTTCATTGAGTCAATTTACTAGAGTTGGGACTTATGGTTTTTTACTGTTTGCCACATTTCTTTGGTTAGTGTTAAGTCCTCTTTCTATTTATTTATTAGAGAAAGACAATAAGAAAAAAAATTTTTATTAGGATTGACGATTCTCGGATTTTTATTAGGTACTTATTTATTAACCTGGACAATTTATCATGGAATTAAACCTCAAGTCTTTTCAGGAAATATATTTTATGATTTAAAATTAATTCCTTTTTATGAAGCGAGTAAATATTTATATTTGTCGATAATATCACTTCCTTTCTTGATTACGGAACGTTTCTTATTAAAATTATTTGGAACCCTAATTATTATATCATTCATCCTCAGTAACCTCTTCTTTCAAGTGACTTTTGTCTCAGTTTGGTGTTTTTTTGCGGCGATGCTTAGTGTTTTTCTTTACTTAACCCTGAAAAATTTATCTTCTGATGATGAAAATCTGAAAACTAGGTTAATGATTGAAAAATAATCTTAAATTTAAGGTAAAATGAATAAGCTAATAATCAATTATGAATGTTGACTTTTTGAATGCTTTTAATTCTTTCTTCAGCTAAAACTTTAGTATTTGATGATGTTTTTGCGGTTCCTGCAACCACAAAACCTATTTTAAAATAGGGTATCATTATGATGAAACTTTATCTAATGAACAAGAAATAGTCTTTATTAAATAATCAAGTTTATCGAAAAAAGTCACAGAATAATTACTAATGAAACAACTTAACTTATTTGATACTAACTCCTCATCTCTAACTCCTAGAAAAGAAAGTCTAATCATGGACAAAGAATCTTTAATTAAATGGAAACAGAGAATATTTAACTATCAAAATCAGGTCAGAAATAGTAACCCACCGCAACAACAAACTTTATTTGAAATGCCTAAAACATCTTGGCATACCGTAGATGATATTAAACCCTTTGACTTAAAAATACACTCATCTTTGTTTTGGAGAAGGCCTGAATCTAAACAGTTTGAAGATGAAAGTAGTAACGGCTGTCTTTATTTTATCATTGATAATACCTTACCAATTTTGTTATATGTAGGAGAAACAAAGTTAACAGCTAATCAGCGTTGGTCAGGAGTTCATTACTGTAAGGATTATATCAGAAATTATATCCAAATGCACCGCATTCATAAACTTGATGAGGCTGTGGTGTCTGCCTTTTGGGAACATATTCCTGCTGATAAAAAAGTTTTGTTAGAATGGGAACGAGATTTGATATTAAAGTACAGAAGTCCTTTCAATAAGGAATGTTGGCCGTATTGGGGGCAACCATTTGGGAAGGAGTGGAAATGAAGATTAATAGTAATAATTTGTGTCTTAATCGTGCCAAGTTCCCTGTTCTTCTAAGAGTAGCTTTTCTCCTTGATAAACTAAAAGTGAGCCATCTTCTGTAACCATATAACGATACTTTCCATTGAGAAATTCATAGCCCAGAAATCGACAGGGTGTAATTCCATCAGCACAAGTTGTATGAAGGGTTTTACCTATTAATTGTAGGGACTCCCCCGTATTCACATTAATTCCCTCATAAGACACATGATCACAGGTTACTTCCCCTTCTTGACAATTAGAATTAATGGTAATTTTAAAGTTCTTAGTTTTTAAGGTTTCAGTTTTTACGGCATTATTAATTTCAACATATAATTGATAAGTAGCATTTCCTCTGGTGCCACCAACAATGATTTTATAGTCTCCACTTAATGGCAAAACTAAATTAGCACTTGTTACTTCTTTTTTAATGACTGCGCCTTGAGGAGTGACTAAATCAAAAACTGCATTATTTTCAAGAGAACTCAGAGAAATTTTCATAGTTTGTTGTGCTGATGCTCCCACTAAATAAATATCTCTGGTTCCTCTAACAACAGAATCTTTAACAGTTTTTGAAGTAGCACCTCTATCAAACTGAATTCGCCTTGTACGGTTACTTTGTGCGATTAATGTTGTTTCAAGTAATTGCTGTTGTGCTTGAACAATCATAGGGTTTATCGTTAAAGAAATAGTAATGAACGTCAAAATGGAGAGAGATAAGACAAAGATTGACAGTGAGGGAGTATTTTGACCTTTCATAATTCTTGTACATCACTTATAAATAGGGACAGAGATATAGAAATAACCTATTAGTTTTCGTTTTTATGCCTCTTTAAATGATTTTTCACCTATCAACCGGCAACAACAGACTTTTACTCATTATCCTAAGTTACAACATTTAATTGAGAAAGTTGCTGAATCCTAAGCGCGGATTAGCCCAAGTTTCTATCCTAAGTATTAATGCTTATCTTCCTTGAGAGAAAAAGACAGTCACGCTGCACCAAAAACAATTTGGGTCAAAGATGATAGAAAAATGTAGCAAGTGGGAATACTGAATTTGAAAAGGCGGATCATTTTTTGCCGGGTTAGTTGCTTAAGATTGGGTCAACAAGAGTTTTTGAGGGTTTCCAATGGGGCAAACAACTGCCTTGTCGCCGCGTCGTCTTGAACGATTATTGCAAATTGATGAGTTACTTCGCTATCAAAGGCGAATCACACAATCAATTTTGGCTGAAAAATTAGAAGTCAAAGAAAGGACTATAAGAGATGACTTGCATTTCTTGCGCGATCGCTTGATGGCTCCTTTGGACTATAACAAGAAAGAGGGGTGGTATTACACCAATTCTACTTGGCGATTACCGAGTATTTCCTTGAGTATTGGTGAATTATTTGCCTTGACTTTGGGAGCAAGAATGCTGCAATCTTATGCGGGTTCAGCTTATGAGAAGGAATTACGGTCATCCATAGAACGGCTATCAGAGCGATTACCGGAACAAACTTGGATTGATTTACAACAATTAGCTGATGAGAGGATAGTCTTTCGCTCAGGGGCTGAAACGAACCTTGACCCTGAAATATGGCAGAAGTTGTTAGAAGCCTGTCGTTCCTCTAAACGGATTTGGATTCATTATTATGCAGCCACCCGTAATCAATATTCTGAACGAGTGGTTGATCCTTATTTAGTTCATGTGTATCGTGCCACTAATCCTTATGTCATTGGTTTTTGTCATAAACGGGGCGAAATGCGCTGGTTTCGTATTGATCGTATTCAACAAATAAAAGTCCTTGATGAAACCTTTGAACGTGAGCCTAACTTTGATGCCCAAACTTATCTTGACCAAATCTTTCAAGCAGAGGTTGGAGGCAAACCTGTTCCTGTTAAAATCTGGTTTGATGCTGCTAATGCCCCATTTATTCGTGAACGTCGTTGGCACGTTACCCAAGAGATTACCGAACATGATGATGGTTCATTAACTTTACATCTGGTGAATGGGGGACTCAATGACCTTAAACGGTGGGTGTTGGGTTATGGCAAAGGAGCAGTGGTTAAAGAACCAGTCGAGTTAGTCAACTTGGTTAAGGCCGAAGTTGAGGGGATGAGTCAACTTTATAAAAATTCTACCAATTAAAAAGGAGTTAACTGTGAATTTTCTGGAGATTCAATGTTCCTTGAGGGGCAAAACTTTACCGGCTGATCATGGCTATGCACTGTATTCGGCTATCAAACATATCTGTAAAGAACATCAACCTAATTTACTAGATCACCAAAATTTATCCTCAGAAATTTTACTCTCTAGTATTCCTGGTATTCCTGATAAAAATGGAATCATTTATCTTAATAATAAGTCTCGTTTTCGGTTTAGATGTCCAGCAGAACAAGCAACACAATGGTATCGCTTTCTTCAAAATCAGGTTTTAGATATTAGGGGACATTTAATACGATTAGTTCAACCTCGTTTAACTTTGCCTGAAACCAGTAACACACTGAAAGCAAGATTAGTTACATTTCGTTTAGAAAAATGGAATAGTCAAGAAGCCCCTTTTCACTTTTTAGAATCTTGTCAGAAGGCTTTAGAAAGAATTGAAGTTAATGGCCAAGCTTTTATTGATAGTAATTACGAAGGAAATTTAGCTTTAAGAGCAATCAAAATTAGAGAGAAAAATGTCTTAGGTTATGGCGTTGTGGTTGAAGGATTAAATGAAGACGATTCTCTCAAACTCCAAGGATTAGGATTAGGTGGCCGTAAACATTTTGGCTGTGGATGGTTTTATTCGGCTAAGGAGGAAATTGATGCAGCTTAATCCTAAACTAGACCCTAATATTTTACTGGCTAAGTCCTTTAATTTAGGTCACTGGAAAGGTTCTTATGGATTGGTTGGACACACCGCAGATGTGGTCAATGCTGTCACTACCTTAGTTGATATTTTAGGTGATCGCCTGATTCAACAGTTTGGTCTTAATTATACCCTCTCCTATCTCAGAGCGACAGCCCGTAAGAGTGCATATATTCATGACTGGGGAAAAGCTAATGAGCATTTTCAAGGAGTTGTACGTTCTAAAATGTCAAAAGCTTATCCCAAACGATTTCTTCCCGATAACCCTCAACTTCTGCGACATGAAGTGCTTTCAGTGCTGTTAGCTTGGGAATTTAAGGAATGGTTAGAGGAAGGAGAAGGCGATTTTTTAATAGCTTTAGCAGCAGCAGGGGGACATCATCTTAAATTAGGAGGTCGAGGAGGAAAATGTACGGATGAATTAGGAGAAATTCGTCAGAGTGGAGATGATAAATTATCTTTCTACGTCATTGATAGAGTTAAGGGGAAACCTCAATTTAATCGACACTTTCATCAACTGCTAAAATATGGAGTAAAAGCTCTAAATTTACCTGAGAAGATTAAATTTTCAAAGGAGTTTAAAAAACAGCTTTTTGAAGAAGCTTCTCTTGTCTGGTCAATTAAAGAGATCAAGGATAAGAGAGGAAAACTTAGAGAGTTTCTCTCGAATGAATGGCAACCAGATCCTGTTTTTCTGGCTGTTATCAAAGCTCTGTTAATTGCCGGAGATGCAATTGGTTCCGCCATCCCTAATGCCAATGAATCGATTAAGAAGGAAAGAAGAACATCTATTAAAGAATGGATTACAGTTGAAGTCACAAGAACTCTTAATGAGCAGAAACTTCAACAAGTAATTAATGCTCGACTTGAGGGAAATCAATTAAGACCATTTCAAGTCAAATTAGCACAAAGTTCAGCAAGAGTTACCCTAGCACGGGCCGGCTGTGGTACAGGGAAAACATTGGGAGCTTATAATTGGGCAAAATCTAAAGCATTGGGCAGAAAATTGATATTTTGTTATCCAACAACAGGGACTAGCACTGAGGGTTTTCTGGACTATGTTCATAATCAAGTTGATTCCGTTCTTCTTCATTCTCGTGCTGATGTGGATTTAGAAATGGCAATGACAGGAGAAGAAGACGATGCAGGAGAAGGAATTAATAATGAAGGTGCGCTTAAATTGGAGTCTTTTAAAGCCTGGGGACGAGAAGCCATTGTTTGTACAGTAGATACTGTTCTCGGACTGCTTCAATGTAATCGTAGACCCATTTATTGTTTTCCTGCGATCGCACAAGCTGCTTTTGTCTTTGACGAAGTTCATTGTTACGATAATCGACTATTTGGGGCGTTACTACGTTTTCTCGAAGTTGTCAAAGCACCTATTTTACTGATGTCAGCTTCATTTTTACCTTGGCAAAAGGAAATGATCTTAGAAGCTGTGGGAGAACCTATTGAGATTATTAGTGGCCCTGAAGAATTAGAAACACAACCCCGTTATCATTTCCACTATACTGAAACGCCTGATTGGGACAGGGTTGAACAAGAACTTAACAATAGGGGAAAAGTGCTATGGGTTTGTAATCAGGTAAATACAGCAATTGCTGTTTATAAAGAAGCAAAGGCGAAAGGCTTAAACGCTTTAATCTACCATAGTCGGTTTCGCTATCAAGATCGGGTACAACATCACCGTGATGTTGTAGATGCTTTTAAACCAGAAAATCATGAGCCAATGTTGGTGATCGCTACCCAAGTTGCTGAAATGTCCCTTGATTTATCAGCGACATTATTAGTTAGTCAAATTGCCAATCCAGCCGGATTAATTCAGCGTTTGGGGCGATTAAATCGTCGCCATTGCGGACAGGCAAAAGATGCCTTATTTTATCCTGATGAAAAAGTTAGCTATCCCTATAGTCAAGAAGAACTTGAAAATGGATTAAATTTAATTAAGTCATTCACTGATGAAGTTTGTCAAGCAGATTTAGCACAATGGTTAGAACAATCTGGCGAAAAAGGTAAGCCTGATAAAGAATCAGTTTTATTGGATAAAAGTTGGCAGACCTATCCTACATTTTTGCGAGAGGCTGGTTTTAATGTGACGGTATTACTTGAGCAAGATTTGAAAACTATTAAGTCTTTACGGTCAAAAGAAATACCTCGTTATACCGTTCCTATTCCTGCTGATTCAAAAAAGGTTAAGGACTGGGATAAGTATAAATTTTATCCAGTTGCCCCTAACAATCAGTGGGCTTATTCCTCTGAATTAGGGGCTTATGAAATTAACAATGAGGAGAAAAAATCACAATGACAGAACTTACTTTATCTATTTTTGATCCCAATACCTTATTACCTCACCGTGGGGGAATCGCTGGTTTAGCATTAGCTTTGGATGCTATCAATCCGTCGGATGTTCCTTTTTCATGGAAAGTTACTGAAGACGAAGTAAATCTGTCATGGGAGTGTAGTGATCAAGAAGCTATTTTAAGTTTACTTAGACAAACTTATCATCTTGAAGATGGTTATTTAGATGTTCCTGCACTTAATCTCGATCAACAAGGAAAATATACCTTTACTGAAGGGGTAACAAGAACATTCCTTCAACATGGGCAACAAAGAAAACTGAGTAAAAACGAAGTATCTTTAAGCTTTATGATCGATGAAGGTCAACCCGAAATTTCTCGCCCTTTTCGTCCTATTGAAGATTGTTACTACACTAGAGATTTTAAGGATGCTTTCAGCAGCAAGGGAACATTTAAACCCAACATCCCCATCAAAGGTCATCATTTACCCGGTTTAGTTGAATGTTTTGCTCATGGAGCTTATCAAGAATCTCCCCAAGGTTTTTTAGCTCTTGTTTTTCTGCCATTAGCGTGTAGTTACTATCAATTATCTGGATATCGTTCAGCCGTCGTTATTCCCGAAATAAAAAATATCAAAGAGTGGGTAAAACGGCGTAAGATTTTTTCTGGAAGTAGTTACCGAGATTTTCGTTCTAGTAGTTCTGGAGAATCGGCATTACGCTTTTTATTACAAGAAAAACTCATTGAAGATAGTCAAGATCTTCGAGTAGATTACTGTGAAGTTTATCAATTGGGTAAACAGCAATGGGATGGTAGTCAAAGTTACCTCAAACAAGCCGTTTATAGAGTCAAAGCTAATGACGAAATTCTAGCTTTATATGATTCAGCCTTTCAGTTTTTTAAACCTCAAGTTCGCACTAATGATAAAGGAGAAACATGGTTAGCTATTTCCAAGATTTTACCTTGGCTTTGCGACAACCTGATTACTGGTAAACCCTGGTATTCAGGTTTCTACGACTTCTACAAACAAAATGAACTTTATGAACGAAAAGGATTAATTAGTATGTCCCAATATCTTGATGTTTTAGAGCAAACATTTTTTGATGCTGTACAAGGAGCTTTTAGTAGTTTCTTACGAGAGCAAATTATACAAGCTCAAAAACAAGGTCGTCCCCTTGATTATAAACAAGCAACTGATAAAGTCATTAATCGTTTACTAAGACCAAGTACCCAACAAGATTTTGCTAAAACAATGGTCGATTTTTTAAGTCGTCATCGTAGCAAAGCAACCAGAGGTGTTGGTGCAGAAATATATCAATGGCTGCACAAAGATAATAACTGGAAACAAGCCAGAGATTTAGCTTTATTAGCCATCGCTAGTTATACAGGAAAAGGAAAAGATGGAACACCAGAAATTCCTGAAGAAGCACTTGATGAATCTAACATTAATTTAGATTCTGAACAAGAGTTAGAAATGTCTGTTTAATCAATGTAAATCAACAATTCTTAAGGAGTTATTAACCATGTCTCAACACATTTTTGTTACTGTCGTCACCCCTACTGCTGTCGCGGCTAACAACCGAGGAGAAGGAGACGGTAGTACCTTATCTACTTTACAAAAAATCACAAGGGGGAATGATCAATATACTACTGTAAGTGCTGATGCTATTCGGTGGGGATATCGAGAATGTTTACAAAATTCTCAACCAAATAATGTCAATCGAACTTTTGACGCGGAAGCTGATAAATATAACATCAAAGATGAAAAGTACAATCCTCAAACTTACATTGATGATGATCTTTTTGGTTTTATGGATGCTAAAAAAGATAAGGACAATAAAAATGCTACAGAAAAACGACGTGGTGCATTAGAAGTGAGTCGAGCAATTAGTTTAGATCCCTATTGGGGAGATATTGTCTTTGGTTCTAAAGGAGGTGAAAAAGGAAAAACATCTATTCATAATACTGAAGTTCACTGCACCGCTTATCAATATACTTTGGCTTTAACTCCCAGTAGTTTAAAAGCTTCTGAACGGGCTAAATTATTGTTAGATGCTATTCCTGCTATTAAGCACGTTGGGGGAAATTATGCTCGTTTCCTATATGAATTTCGTCCTGAATCTATTGTGATTCGAGTCACAGAAGATCCGAGTCCTTGGATCATGAATTGTTTTGAACGAGTTGGCGACTCAGTGGGATGTCCTCGTCTAGTTCGTTTAGTTGAGGTAAAAGATATTCTTGCGTCGGAATTAATTGTCGCAGGAGAAATCGCTGATACTCCTTATGGTGAAAAACTTAAAAGCTTAAACGTTAAAGTGTATCGAGGCGTTAAAGAAGCGATTGCTGCCGCCAAAGAAATGCTCAAAACGGAGGTAACAGTTTAATGAGTGATCTTCTTTATTTAGAATGTCCTTGTACAAGTTTTCCTCGCAGTTTTGCAAGGGATTACAAAGAAACCTATCTTTATCCTCCCCCTTCTACTATTTACGGGTTTTTACTTTCATTAGTAGGAGAAGAAGATTTAACTGCTCATTTAGGAGTTAAACTAGCAATTGGAATAATTGGAAATATACCTCCTATTTCTCGAATTGTCCGAAAACAACGACATCACAAGTTTAGTAAAACACACATGGGAACTTACCCTCCTAGTCAGTTTTCTAAACCCAACTTTCAAGAACTCCTAACTGATTTAAGAGTAGTTATTAAACTAGACTCCAGTAATGAGTCAGCTACGGTAAAATTAGATGAAAGAGTTGTGATCGCTCTATCTTCCCCTGAACAAATCACTCGTTTTGGCGGACTCTCACTAGGAGAATCTTGGTCTTTAATTAACGGAATTCGTCCTTATAGATTAGATGATGGACAAATCCAATGGTTGGTTAAAGATAATCGAGGTTTGATAGGTTTACCTATTTGGATTGATCGTCAAACCACTAGGGGGACATTTCAGAGGTTTACTTTAAGTAATTCTGATGAATTTGATGAGAACTGTTGGACTGAAATTAAAGCACCTTTACCAGCTACAAAAGCTAAGTCTGGTTCTCAAAAAAAGAAGTAAAGCAGAAAACTGCGGTTAATTATCCATAAGTTTCTGCTATTCTAAAATTCGCACCTTGAAAATTAAATAAATATCTTTTGAAGTCGGAAGAGTTTTTGCCTGGTTCCTTGATTAGATTGGTAGCAAGACAACATTAATAAAACCCAAAGTAACAATGCAAACAACTGATTTAGACCAAAGAACCAGCATTAACTTAACTGAAGATACCATCAGAGTTTCTGCTCTCCATGCCTTTGCTTATTGTCCTCGTTTATTCTACCTTGAGGAAGTGGAAGAACTTTACACCCAAGATGCGGCGGTTTTTGCCGGACGACGGTTACATGAGGAAATCGATAAACAAGAGGATGAGGAATGGCTTGATCTTTACCTTGAAGATGAAATCTTAGGACTGCGGGGACGGGTTGACGCTTTGCGGACTCGTGATGGTCAAACTATCCCTTATGAGCATAAACGGGGGCGTTGTCATCGAGATGAGAATAAGCAACCTCAAGCCTGGGACAGTGATAAGCTGCAAATTCTAGCTTATTGCTGTTTAATTGAGGCAGCCCTCGGAATTACAGTTCAAGAGGGGAGAATTCGTTATCATGCCGATAATGTATTGGTTCATGTTCCTTTTGACCAGGAAGGGCGAAAATGGGTGTCTGATACGATTAAACAGGCACGGGAGTTAAGAACATCGGCTTATCGTCCCCCTGTGGTCAGCAATGAGTATTTATGCTCTCGTTGTTCTCTGTCTCCGGTTTGTTTACCAGAGGAGGCCAGACTGGCCCACAATAAAGAATGGCATCCGGTTCGTTTGTTTCCTCAAGATGACGAACGAGAAGTCATTCATGTGCTTGAACCAGGAACCAGAGTGGGACGCACGGGAGAACAACTAAAGATTAGCCGACGTAATGAACCGGATGAAACGGTTTCTATACAGCAGGTGAGTCAAGTAGTTCTCCATAGTTTTTCCCAAATCTCTACCCAAGCTCTCCATTTTCTCTCTTATAAGGATGTTGGCATTCATTTTGTCTCAGGAGGTGGGCGTTATGTGGGAAGTCTTGACACTCGTTCTGGCAGTATTCAACGGCGTATTCGTCAGTATGAAGCGTTAACTAAGACAGAGTTTTGCTTAGAATTGGCTCGTAAATTGGTGAAATGTCGAGGGGAAGGACAGCGTAAGTTTCTGATGAGAGGAAAGCAAAAGCGATCGCAAGATTCGGCTGAATTAGAAAAAGCCATCTCACAAATGAAAGCGGTTCTTAAACAAGTCCCAAAGGTAGAGTCTCTTGACTCATTATTAGGATTTGAAGGAAATTTAGCTGCTTTATATTTTGGAGCATTACCCAATATTTTAGGGAAAGATATTCCTGAATCACTGCGGTTTGCTGGTCGTAATCGTCGTCCTCCCAAAGATCGTTTTAATGCCATGTTGAGCTTTGGTTATTCCTTATTAATAAAGGATGTAATGAATGCGATCCTCACAGTGGGACTTGAACCCGCTTTAGGATTTTATCATCAACCTCGCACCCAAGCTCCTCCCTTGGCACTAGATTTAATGGAGATTTTTCGAGTTCCTTTAGTTGACATGATTGTGGTGACTTCTATTAATCGTCAGCAATGGGACACTGAAGCTGACTTTGATGTACGAGGACAACAAGTTTGGTTAAGTGACAGTGGACGGCGAAAATTCATCAATCTTTATGAACAGCGTAAAGCAGAATCCTGGAAACATCCAGTAACGGGCTATTCCTTGACCTATCGCCGTTTGTTGGAGTTAGAAGTCCGCTTACTCGAAAAAGAATGGTGTGGGGAAGGCGGTTTATTTGGTCAGTTGATTGTACGGTGAGGTGAGATATGGCTGAACTCAAAAATTGGTATCTCATCTGTTACGATATTCGCTGTCCCAAACGGTGGCGTAAAGCCTATAAACTCTTAGAAGGTTATGGTGAGCGTCTTCAATACTCTATTTTTCGCTGTTGGCTTAGTCAACGAATGCGGGAAAAACTTCGTTGGGAATTAGAGAAAATTCTAACCACTGAAGATGATTTAATCCTAATTCGCTTGTCTCAACAATGTGTGAAAAATTTACCCAAGTATAATCGTCCTAATACTTGGTTATTGGATGAGAAGGGATTTCGAGTTGTCTAAAAATGCAAGCACCTCTGATTGTTTCGTTTCTTCGGCCATGTAAACTGCCTCTATTTCAGAGTAGATAAGGGTTTGATGAATTTTTACACGCTTTATAGGTGCTTGTAAAACGCTGTAATCTATGTCCGAAGCCATCTTTGCCTAACGCGATTTGGTCAATAAGTCCCAATTGGGGAGGCGCACTAGCCATTTGACCAGAGGTGCTTGTAAAATTGAGTAGGGGCATCGATAAATTAAGGCTTTCAGCCGTCGCTCTGTCTTAACCTTTGATGCCGTAAGGCGTTGATCACTTGTTTGCCTCGTTAGTAAGTTTTTCGTTTCTCTATGTACCCTGTCTTAACCTTTGATGCCGTAAGGCGTTGATCACACTTAACTTGTTTAACTTTCTTATATTCCTGACTTATCTGTCTTAACCTTTGATGCCGTAAGGCGTTGATCACTCTAACAGGCAGTTTCTACAGTACGTTGAAGACCACAGCCTGTCTTAACCTTTGATGCCGTAAGGCGTTGATCACTCATCCTGATATGGCTTTTCTTGAGGGTATCAGCAAACTGTCTTAACCTTTGATGCCGTAAGGCGTTGATCACGAGTTTAACAATTCGTTCTAAGAGAAAAGCCGAAATCTGTCTTAACCTTTGATGCCGTAAGGCGTTGATCACTCCAGTTGTCCAGCGCATGATTTTTGGGCAAGCAATCCTGTCTTAACCTTTGATGCCGTAAGGCGTTGATCACATTCTAGACAACTTTTGATTGGCGAATAATTTTGTCAACTGTCTTAACCTTTGATGCCGTAAGGCGTTGATCACATGGGCCCGCCTGGTTTGTCCACTCAATATAATACTGTCTTAACCTTTGATGCCGTAAGGCGTTGATCACTTTATAACAGCGATCGCCCGTCAGATGTCACTTATCTGTCTTAACCTTTGATGCCGTAAGGCGTTGATCACATGGAATGCGATCGCCTTCGCATCACGGGGGAGCGCACTGTCTTAACCTTTGATGCCGTAAGGCGTTGATCACATCTGGGAATATATTCGAGAGATACGCCTTGAAAAAATTCTGTCTCAACCTTTGATGCCGTAAGGCGTTGATCACAAAACTTTTAAACATATCGTTCTGAATAATGTTTAGTGTTTCAATCTTTGATGCCGTAAGGCGTTTACAGGATTACCTGCCCTGATTCCTCAACCTGTGTAAATATAAGAGCATCGCTCCCATTCATTCATACTGATGAAAGCCTCAACTGAACTGCTCAATCAACTTAACACCCTTACTGATGGCTTACTGTGGCCGAGTGAAGCTGATTATCCCTTTGAGGTTTTTGTCTGGGATGATTTGGCCATCACTCCTGAACAACTTCGCCTCAAGACGGGACATTCACCTGATACTGCTATTAAGACGATGCCCATTGACGACTTCTTTTGTCCTTGTACAACTGAACAAGACTGGCATAATGAGGAGGAGAAGGCAGAAGTTAAGCGTTATCAGGAATTAGTCAGTTTCCTTAAAGAAAACTTAGAGGATGTCAAGGTTTATAAACTGGGTAAGTGTGAGATTGATGTTTATATTATTGGTCAATGTTCAGGTCAGTTGATAGGGTTACAAACTAAGGTGATTGAGACTTAATGTTGACTCAACTCAGATTGATCGCAGGTTCTTGAACTTCATCAAATTTGCCTAAAATAATGGGAAAATTAAGTTCCTCTTGGTTATAAACTTGATATACTAACTCATAGATTTTTTGAGCTAATTCTCGATTCCACTGAAAGAGAGAGTGAAACTTATCATCGCCTTGAATAATTTGCAAAGGTTGATTACATAAGTTATCAGTTTCGACTGTCATCGTAAACTGATGCTGTGTTTGACTAATTTCAATCATCACTTGAAAACTATGATTTTGTCTGGTCGGTAAAAGGTTTAAGACCTGTAACTTCATTTATTTATTGATAAGCTAATATTTTTGACTTATTTCTATTAATTAGATTATAATAGATTAAATTAAAATACTTAGTTGACAAACCATGACCCCCCAATTAATGGTTAACCCCTCATCCCTAATGACGAATGGGGTAGAAATGAGAGAATTTGGCAATATTTACCTGTTCAGTTTCACCTCTCAGCTACAGACCCGTTTTGAAGAACTTTTAACGAAGAAAAAGACTAATTCCCTTTCCTCAGAAGAAGAAGCAGAATACAGGGGAATTTCAGAACTAGAACGAATTTTCACCCTTATTAATGCTCAAATTTCCACAAAAAGCAAATGGTGTCCCTCCCGACTCAGATCCTCGCCATAAAAACGATTAATTACTGATTATCAACTCGGCTCTCTATTTTTGATTGAATCTGTAATGAAACATTTGATAAGAAATCAAAACCTGTCACCTTCTCAATCTCATCAACTGAAACACGATAATCCCGCCAGTCAGTATTAGCTACCGCTTGAGTGTTAGGAATCCTTACGGCAATTACCCTCGTCGTTTCAGTAACAGGAGCATTGGGATTATCTAACACTACTGCCACCTTCCAAGTATTAGCAGGAACCGAAACTTTACCATTCGCCAAGGTTTTTAATTGTCCATCCCCTCCAGCCACAATATAAAGAGTTTTTCCTTCTCTTGCTAACTCACGACTGTACTTTTCCAATTCTTGCCAGACTTCCCGATTATTAGCGGGTGATTGGGGAATCATATTACTCATCACAAAGGTGGCACTGTTATCTTGTTCAGTATTCGTGCGGTCGCCTGATGGGGTCATGTGTCCTCGGTCAAAACCACTGCCTCGGTAATCGTTAGGACGTACAGCATAACAACCACTAGGTAAGTCAGGGTCAGGACGGAAATCCTCAGAACGTTGAACGTTTCCTAACCAACTGGTGTTAAGCTGCCAACTAACCCAGTTAGGGATTCCTTTGGCACAGTTATAACTCATGACAAACTGAGGCTTTTCGAGTAAGTAATTATTGAGATCGTTGTTTTGGGCATTACTAGGATTGCCTAACTTTAAGTGAACACTGCCATTAGTTGCCAGGGGTTGAGGAGTTGATTGAGGGGCGTTAGTGATAGTTTCATTCGTATTTCTAGGTAAGGACTCACAAGCAACACCATCAGAATTTCTATCAAGTTTAAAACGGTCATCAGGAAAAGCATTTAATGCGGCCTGTGCTTCTTCTTGGGTTGCGAAATCTGAACAGTTACAGTCTGAATTGACGCAGTTGGGGAGAGAAACGGTTTGAGGAGAAGGAGGCGTTAAAGTTGTTGGTTGACGCTGCGGTAAACAACCTGATAGGACGAAGACGAAAACAAGAAGCAAGGAAAGGATTAGTTTTCTCATGGGTTAACTGGGACTTTAGGGTTAGTATGCCCAGTTTTAGGATAGCTATGGTTTCCTCACTGCTAATCAGGATATTACATTAAGTATTGTTTCTTCAATAAGTAACGAATTATGAAGGAGAAAAAGGGTAAATTAACGTGAGTTCGACGGAAATTTTATAGAAACAAGGAAAGCACCAGATCTATGCTAGAAGCATCATTTATTGAGGTCTGGTGCTATGGATATAAAATCTCGTATCGATCTTACTCAAGTTTTTTGTGATGTAGATGATTTTTACAAAGGATTTGAACAGCATTGTGCTTCTATCCCTCAATTGACAGCATCAATGGGAGAAAAAAGATGTCGTTCTCGTCTAAGTTTAAGTGAAGTTATGACCATTGTAATCGCTTTTCATAGGTCTGGGTATCGAACTTTCAAAGAATTTTATACTTTACCGGTTTTACCCCATTGGAAAAAAGCATTTCCTCGTCTAGTTAGTTATAATCGATTCGTAGAACTTATGCCTTGGTCAATGATGTTACTCTGTTGCTTCTTACAGACTAGAAAAGGAGAAGTGACTGGTATTAGTTTTATTGATTCAACTCCGATAGAAGTCTGTCATCCGGCTCGCAGTAAGTCACATAGAGTTTTTGAAGGCTTAGTAGGATGGGGAAAAAATTCGGTAGGATGACATTATGGATTTAAACTTAAAAATATATCTCAGATTGAACATTCGAGACATCGTAGCATTTGGAACTTTTTAGTTAATCTTTTTGGTGGACTGATTGCCTATACCTATTTACCGAATAAACCTTCCCTTGATTTAGAGCAAAAAGGAAAGCTGGCCTTGCCTCCTGCTGTTTTTTAGCTACAATTTTTACCTGAGTTTTTGGCAATTGCTATAAAAAAGCAGTTGCCAATATTGCCATGTCTTAATTCAAATTTTGGCAATAACCAAAGTATTTTCTAACTTTATCGAACTCACGTTAAATTAGTGGCATTGGACGATCTGCCAGACTTCCCCAAGGGGGCTACTGCGGTTGTGCTGCCAACCGCAGTAGGTGAGGAGGGCGATCGCGTTGAGGAGTCGATTCATCGGTGGATGGGTTGTGGCACGCTCTTAGGTGATTTCTGTGAAAGACTTTACCGAATTTAGCTAGTTAGAAAAGAAATGGGAAAAGTTAGCGGATTTCGTCCTACAACTCCCTTGGGATAGAAGACATATTGATGATTTTAGAAAAATCTAGATACCACAATTATTAGCGTAAATATTACGCTAATTTA
>NZ_JAYGHP010000015.1 GCF_034932065.1 Crocosphaera sp. UHCC 0190 | reverse complement strand
TGAAACGGAAAATTCCGGCTACCCCAAAACTGGGAGCAAAGAACCAGCTAGACTGTCCCAAGGGGTACATCAGGAAAACGCTGACGAATACCGCAATGGGGCCAGAAAAGGCAATAGCGTTATAAGGACGAATGCCGACTAAACGGGAAATTTCAAACTGACGTAACATGAAGCCAATCAGTCCAAAAGCACCGTGTAGGGCGACAAAGGGCCATAATCCGCCAATTTGACACCAGCGAGTAAAGTCTCCTTGTGCTTCGGGACCCCATAAAAAGAGAATGGAGTGGCCGAAGGCATTAGCGGGAGAAGATACGGCAACGGTCAGAAAGTTACAGCCTTCCAAATAAGAACTGGCTAACCCGTGGGTGTACCAGGAGGTGACAAAGGTGGTTCCGGTTAACCATCCACCTAGGGCTAGGTAGGCACAGGGAAACAATAGTAACCCAGACCAACCTACAAATACGAAGCGATCGCGCTTTAACCAGTCATCGAGGACATCAAACCATCCTCGCTCTGGGGCGCGTCCGACTGCAATGGTCATGGCGCAAATCTCCAAATGAATATAAGGACAAGGTTTAAGAATTCTCTAAAACCGCCTAGCATACCTCAACTTCGTGTTACGAAGTAGATCCCTAGACGAAATGTGAGAAATCGTTACTTTTCTTAACTGATACCATCTTAATGTAAACTGTCCGAGTTTTCCACCCTAAATCTTAACAAAATATAAAGATTCTCTGAAAGCCATCTCTACCCTGGGTTGTGCTAAGTTTTAACAGATAATTAGATTGAGAGCCGTTTTTTTACGAGGAGCATTCATGATCAGTATTGATTTAGCCTTGAAGTACATTCCGATTCCCATTTCTGTCCAACGCAAAGAAACTGAAGATGCAGAAGCTTTATATCAGCAAATTGTGAGCGCAATGAAATCCCCGACTCCCCAACTGTTAGAGTTAACCTGTGAGAAGCAAACGGAAAAAAAGGTCGCTGTGATGAGTGATCAGATTGGTGCGGTGATCCTTTCTCAGAAAGATGGATCTACCGCAGCGGGCCGGGTTCCTGGGTTCTTTTCGATGGTGGAAGCAGAATAACCTGAGAAAGCTAAAACGCATTTAAAATGCGTTTTAGTCAGGAAAAAGGGAAAAAATTAACCGAAAAAAATACAGGCCTAGCGGCCTGCAACACACTAAAAGGTTTGATCTGAAATTATGGAAAATTAAGCGTTTTTGTCCTTCTTTTTGGCTTGAGCTAATTTGCGCTTGAAGGCACCACCAAATCCAACCGCAGCACTTGCACCAAGTATGGTAAGGGGTTCGGGAACGGGAGTACCAGTCCCAGTGCCACTGTTTCCAAGGTTAGTTCCAGTAATGCTTTGGTAACGAACACCAAAGTTAGATAATGAAAGGGAAGATGGGGGCATTAAGGCTCCTGGTGCAAAGTTAAGAGCAACGGTGAAGTTACCTGTATTACCAGTAGGAACACCACCACCACCGCCACCTTGACAGTTGCTAGTGCCTCCACCAGCTTTGAAGCAAACACCAATTGGACCGAATCCATTAGGATAAGCACCATTACGAACAGCAATGTCAAAAATACCAGTGGAGGTAGCACCTGTTAGCACAGGATCGGTATTAAATCCTAGACTGGATACTCTTGAACCAATTCCACCCGAAGATGTGTTGGTCAGTGCAATACTGAAGAGTGCCCCACTATTGTTAAAATTAACCAGGGTAAAAGTAGCTTCTGATGTCAGTCCTGCCACATCTTGAGTCGCAACATTACCGTTAAATTTTACCGTGAAAGATTGTCCGATATCGGCAGCTGTAATATCAGTAACACTATCATTAGATATAGTAAGTGCAGAGGCATTTGAAGTCATCCCAATAGCCAAACCTGCGGCTAATAGAGAAGTCCCAATTAGAGTTGAGGTTGCGTTTTTCATCGTTTTTATCCTTTACTATATGGACTGTTCAACCAACTTCTAAGGTGAAGTTAGCAAGTATCCTGATTCAGTAGGGTTTTAATTACCACCACTAAAACAATCATAGAAAGGGGATGTATAAGATGGTGTTATCGCAATGTATAACTTAGTGTATAACTTTAGGGGTGAAAACTACCCCAACTAAGCTGACGCTATAGTTGGGGTTTCTGAATTCACAGGGGAATGGCTCAAGACAGACTAAAAGGTTTGCTCTGAAACCAGGGAAAATTAAGCTTTTTTGTTGTTCTTTTTGGCTTGGGCTAATTTGCGCTTGAAACCACCACCAAAGGCAACGGCAGCACCTGCACCGAGGATGGTGAGGGGTTCGGGAACTGTTCCAACAGGTGGTTGTTCTGCCTCTCTGTGTAGCCACTCCTCAAATCCACCTCCAGCGTTGGTGAACTCAGAGTATAAGTAAACGTATTCGTTGGGCCCTGTGAATAAACTATCTTTAATTCCGACTACATAATCATACCGACCGCTACCAGAATTGAGATCTGTCATCGAAACTGAATTACCGGAACCGAGATCGAAAATTTTCGTTACATCGCCATCGAAAGTCGGATAATTGTTCAGATCACCAGCGTTACCCAGGAAAATCTGCAACTTACTTAATGTGATCCCAGGTTGACTTCCCCCATTAGGCTCGTTCAAATCTAGGATAAACTGGCGATAAGTTACACCACCAACCTCGAAAGTGGGTACGTCACCTAACAAAAGTGAACGGGTAAAATTGCCATCGGTTTTTTCATCAAACTGAACTGGACGGTAATCTGTATTGTAGCCTTTTTCAGTACCGTTGTTTTGAATCCGCAAAAATGAATCAATGGCCCCAGTTCCTGCTGGAACGCCGTCACTAACCTGCTGGAAGTAGGCATCACCTAGAGTGCCAGAAGATCCAGCTGTTGTGACATTTAATGTCGTTGCTCCAGCTTCACTAGCAGAGAAAGACAGGATACTTGTAGCAGCAATTACTGAAGCCCCAATTAAGGTTGAAATTGCGTTCTTCATTATTTATGTCCCTTATGTACAAATCATTAAGCAAGTTTCATGTAGAGGTTAACAGTCCGTTAAGCTCTACTATTCTTTCATTGTAGAAAGGGGATGTATACGATAGTGTCAGCGCAATGTACAACTTTGTGTACAACTTTGTAAAAGTAACATTTTGGCGATCGCCACTTAATTTTTCAAATTAACCCCATCTAAATTAGTCCCAATGAAAATTACCCCCTGCAGGTTCGCTCCTTGCAAATTAGCTCCTCTTAAGTCTGCATAGCTTAAATTAGCTCCTCTGAGATTTGCACCCGCTAAATTTGCCCCTTGTAAGTTAGCTTGGGTTAAATTAGACCATCTTAAATCGCAGCGATCGCCTTTAATTTCTGTTAAATTAGCTCTGAATAAATAGGCCTGACATAAGTGAGCTTGAATCAGTTGCCCTTGTGATAAATTAGCACGGTAAAAATAGGCTCCTTGCAATTCGGCTTCGTATAATATTGCTTGACTTAAATCTGCCTCACAAAAGTTTGTATTTTGTCCCAAAGCTTCACTTAAATTAGTACGGTTAAGGTGAGTGCGACTAAAATCAGCCCCTTTTATTTGGGCATTTCGTAGGGATGTTCCAATTAAATTAGCTTGAGATAAATTTGCATAATTGAGGCTTGCTTGAGATAAATTTGCACCGATTAAATTGCTATTTTGCAAGTTAGCATAATTGAGATTTGCTTCACTTAAATTCACTTGAGAGAGATCAGAGTTTTCTAGATTAGCGTGATTTAATATAGCTTGTTGAAGATTGGATTTGTTTAAATTTGCTCCAAATAAATAAGCTTTTTCTAGGTTTTTTTTGCTTAAATCAATATCTCTTAAATCTGGTGTAATTTTTGGGTTATCTTGTCGCCAGGTTAACCAGTTTATCTCTTTTTCTAACAGTGCCAAATGTTCTCGATTTGCCATGATTTTAATAAATCCCTTAATTCCCCTGATTCATAGTTTAGCAAAGAATGGCAACATTCCCTAAATTTGTTAACATAAAAAGTAAAATGAGTTAATAGCAATTATGGACACACTTATTAAATGGTCACTGGAAGATTACCATAAAATGATTGAAGCGGGAATATTAAGCGATCGCTCTTGTGAGTTAATTGCAGGAGAGATACTACAAATGAGTCCAGAAGGTCCAATACATACTTCAATTAATCATATCGGTGTTACCTATCTTCGTTCAATTTTAGGAACGCAAGCAGTCATTAGAGAAGGACACCCCATTACTCTGACAGACTCGGAACCAGAACCAGATATTGCGGTGGTTCGTTCTCCTTATACATTATATCTAAATCATCATCCTTATCCTGAAGATATTTATTGGTTAATTGAGGTTTCTGATAGCACTTTAGGGAAAGATTTAGGCATCAAAAACAGAATAAAAAAAATATGAAAAAACCCAGCTATTACTATCATAATGGATTTCGGATGCCCATGGGATTTCCCATAGAAGGATTTACCTCAGCACTAAATTATCAAGCGCAACCTTCAGACATTTTTATTGTAACTTATCCTAAATGTGGAACCACTTGGACACAATATATTGTCTGGTTAATTCAACATAATGGCGAACCTTTATCAGCATCAAAAAAAATAGAAGATGATATTCCTCATTTAGAAGAAGTTGGCAAAGAAAAGATTGAAATATTACCCCAACCGAGAGTAATTAAAACCCATTTTCCCTATAATTTAACCCCTTATCATCCACAAGCAAAATATATTTATATTGCACGAAACCCTTTTGATTGTGCCGTTTCATTTTATCATCATACCAGAGGCTTTATTAAACATTATAATTTTGCAGAAGGGAGTTTTGAGGATTTTTTTGAATGTTTTATTAAGGGAGAAGTAGACTTTGGAGATTATTTTGATCATTTAGTACCTTGGTATAAACATAAAGATGAGCATAATGTTTTGTTTTTAACCTACGAAAATATGAAAATAGAGCCAAAAAATGCTATTATAGACATAATTAATTTTTTAGGAAAAGCCTACAAAGATAGAATTAAAAATGAGGAAATTCTGAACAAAATCATCATTAATAGTAGTTTAGAAAACATGAAAAAAGATCAACAACGTTGGTCAAGTAAACGCCCTGAAAATATGCCCCCATTTATTCGTAAAGGACAAGTTGGAGACTGGGAAAATTATTTTTCACCCGAACAGCAACAAAGATTAATAGAAAAGTTTATGATTAGGACAGCTGGAACTGGTTTAGAAACCTTATGGAACGGAATTATTATCAGATCCTAATCTCAGAAAAATAAAAGTAATAAAATGTTAGAAACAATCAACAAAATTTAAGAGAAAATAGGAAAGAAAAATCAGTCTTATGATCACTATGCTTTGGCCCTACAAAACCCCTGGTATTCCTGACACCCTCTTTGAACGTTTACCAGGTATTCCCCTCAGTAAACGAGAAGTGCGCTTACTGCTCATTTCTGCTCTAAGATTAAAAAAAGACTCGGTAGTCTGGGATATTGGGGCTGGTACTGGAACCATTCCCGTAGAAATTGGCTTATTATGTCCCGAAAATACTATTATTGCTGTAGAAAGGGATGAAGATGTAGCTAAATTAATTCGTCGTAACTGCGATCGCTTTGAGGTCAATAATGTAACGATTTTTGAAGGCAACGCCCCCGACTGTCTCAGTGAACTCCAACCCCAACCCGATCGCGTCTGTATTGAAGGCGGTAGTCCCATCAAAGAGATCATAACCCAAGTCTGGCAACATTTAAAGCCCGAAGGAAGGCTGGTGGCCACAGCGGCCAACTTAGAAACCCTTTATCTCATTTCAGAGGGCTTCGCGGCACTACAAGCGCGTAATATCGAGGTTGTTCAAGCAGGGGTGAACCGTTTAGAAACCAGGGGGGTGCATCAAACTTTAGCTGCTGTCGATCCCATTTTTATTCTCAGTGGAGAAAAATTTTAACGTTTTGTACCATGGACAAAGGTGCAACTACCAGGAATTCCAGGAATTTTATACAATTAAAATGGTGGGACTTGTTAACCTTTTATAAGGAATTCTTAACATATCTTGCCCCTCTTCCTCACCCTATCTTATCCTAGCTTATGCCCTGGACTCGAATTATCACTACAATTATCGCCATTGCCCTGGCCCTCGGAATGCTGATTATTGGGGGATGGTACTTTACCCTAGGACTTTGTATTATCGTCTTTTTGGGGCAATTAGAATATTTTCAATTGGTTAGGGCCAAAGGTATCGCCCCCGCTGCCAAAACCACCCTAGTTGTGTCTCAGTTATTATTAGTAATAGCTGCGATCGCCCCCCATTTAACAGATGCTTTATTTCCCTTAACGGGGGCGTTAATTTGCTTTTATCTGCTTTTTCAACCCAAACTTGCCACCATTGCTGATATTTCTACCTCTGTTTTGGGGTTATTTTATGGCGGATATTTACCGAGTTATTGGGTAAGATTACGGGTAGGACTTGCTCAAACTGTCCCCACAGTTGATATTGCCAGCAGTAATTTTAGTAACTTATCCTTGATGGGATATTGGCCAGAATCTTGGGTAGAACCTAAATTATTTCCCCCTGCTTTAACTGTAACTTTTTTGGCTTTTGGGTGTATTTGGGCCGCAGATATTGGGGCTTATATTATGGGTAAATGGTTGGGTAAAACTCGCTTATCCGATATTAGTCCAAAAAAGACTGTTGAAGGGGCAATTTTTGGCTTGTTAGGAAGTATTTTAATTGCTGAATTGGGGGCTTGGTATTTAGAATGGCCCTATTGGTATATGACAGGAATGTTATTAGGGGTATTAATTGGTATTGTCAGCTTATTGGGTGATTTAACTGAGTCCATGATGAAACGAGATGCGGGGGTGAAAGACTCAGGACAGTTAATTCCCGGCCATGGAGGCATTTTAGATAGAACTGATAGTTATGTATTTACTGCCCCTTTGGTTTACTATTTTGTTACTTTATTTTTACCGTTGTTACATTAAAGAAAGTAGTTCTATTACCAAGGATTATAAGGCTTTGTAGACAGCCTTTTCTTTATAGAATCAATATTAATAAATAATAAGTAAAGGCATCAAGTTTAGAAAAATGTCTAGAAACCAGGCTGATATCTGTTGCTATTCCATCAATTTTGTCAATAATTCTTACTTCTTTGTTTCTTTGTTTCTTTGTTTCTCTAATGTTTTAAAAATAGTGTCAAAATAACCTACTAATTTTTTATTAAGTAAAGCTTCCACTTTATCCCGATAAAATTTAGGTATTTTTTCCCATTGTTCATCCTTAATAATTTCTTGCATCAAATCAAAATTAAACCCTGAGTCTGTCATTTTTGGTTACTAGGTGAACTATTATCTTTATTTTAGCGTCTATTAATTATTAACTATAATTAGGAAATGTAAATTTATGTATTGTATTGGGTTAATGAGTGGCACATCTGTGGATGGAATTGATGCCGCTTTCGTTGAAATTACAGGTAAAGAACTTGATTTAAACATAAAATTTTTATCGGGAATCACCCATTTTTATCCTGAAAAAATCAGAAATAAAATCTTAGAAGTATGTGGGGGAAAATCAATATCAATGGAAGAATTAGCCCAATTAGATGATGAGATCGCTTTGTCTTTTGTCGAAGCTGTCAACAAAATTAAAGCCAATAATCCCCCCGCAGGATTAATCGGTTCCCATGGACAAACAATCTTTCATCGTCCACCAACCAAAGAAATATTAGGTTATAGTTTACAAATTGGTAGAGGAGAAATGATTGCTAATTTAACAAGAATTACTACGATTAGTAACTTGCGGGTAGCAGATATCGCCGCCGGAGGACAAGGTGCGCCCTTAGTCTCAAAAATAGATGCTTATGTCTTAAGTCATCCAAAATATCATCGTTGTGTACAAAATATTGGGGGAATTGGTAACGTTACTTATTTACCTCCCCATCAACAAAAAGACTGGGAAACCAATATTATTGGCTGGGATACAGGGCCAGGTAATGTCTTAATTGACCTCACGGTTCAGAAACTAACCAATGGTCAAAAAACCTACGATAAAAATGGCGAATGGGCCGCCAAAGGAACCCCCCATCAAAGATTAATTAAACAATGGTTAGCTCAGGACTTCTTTAAACAAATACCCCCCAAATCTACCGGAAGAGAATTATTTGGCCCAGACTATTTAGAAAAATGTTGGCAAGATGCACAAACAGAAAAGTTATCAGAAACCGACTTTTTAGCCACCATTACCGATTTTACGGCTGCTTCCATTGCTGATAGTTATTATCAATTTATTCAAGAACCCATCGATGAAATATTATTGTGTGGCGGAGGCAGTCGCAATCTATACTTAAAAGAGAGGATTCAATATCATTGTCCTGATTCAACCACAGTAAAAATCACTGATGAAGTTGGCATGAACAGTGATTTTAAAGAAGCGATCGCCTTTGCCGTCTTAGCTTATTGGCGTTTCAGTGGTGTTCCAGGCAATTTACCGAAGGTGACAGGGGCAAAACAAGCAATGTTACTGGGAGAAATTCATCTTCCTCTTTAAAGATGAATGTTCAAGGGTTTAACACTGTTAAACCCCTACAATAATATGGGATTGAGGCATTAAAACAATGAATTTTAAGAAACTGTTAGTTTTCTGTGATTTTCGGGAAATCTAAAGTAGAGAAACCTGAGAGTTACCCTGTCCCCAGAGGATCTCGATCAAAATTGTTAGGAGATTAAGGAGTGGTATCTTGACCCATAGCTTTTTAATGGAAAGTGGACGCTGGACGATTGAAGGAAATTGGCTAGAACGCAGTGAATTGCCCCTACCCGTCAAAGGTAGGAGTATCGTGGCCTGGAGTCAGGATAATTGGTTCACCATGGTCACAAAACTGGTGTTTCCAGGCAGCGATCGCCCTGAAATCTCCTTTCAATACCGGGGTCGCTTAGATGGGGAGGAACGCCAGTACACCTATGTTCTTCAGCAAAGCTTACTCGGAAAAGTAGAGGGGGAAGGTTGGATCGGCCCTGAGTCCATTATCCAACGCTATTGGGTTTTAGGCGATCGCCAACGACGCAGTGGCTTTGAAACCTTCTACCGCCTCAATAATAATACTTATCACTTCTCCAGTGGCATCCTGGCCGGTCATTACCTGACCAGTACCATGGAAGCCACCCTAGAACGCCAACCTTAACAGGGTTTTCTCCTAAAATAACTCTTTTTCCTAGCCCCTAATTACTCACCCTACCGAATCCTTGATGAAACATTATGAGTCGCCCAGTTACCGTGAAAGATGCTCATCACCGCCGTTTGTTGGCTAACCGTTATCAATTGATCGATCTGGTTGGTAGTGGTGCGATGGGTCAAGTGTATCGCGCTGAAGATAAATTACTTGGTGGTGTCACTGTTGCCGTAAAATTCTTGTCCCAAGCTTTGCTAAATAATCGGATGCGGGAACGTTTTGAGCGAGAGGCGACCGTTTCTGCCCTATTAGGGGAAAAAAGTAATCATATTGTTCGAGTCCGAGATTATGGTGTAGATGAAAAAGAAATTCCTTTTTATGTGATGGAATTTCTTCATGGGGAAAGTCTGAGCGAAGTGATTAAGTTTCGCCCCCTATCCCTATCCCGATTTTTAAAAGTAACACGGCAAATTTGTTTTGGACTGGAATGCGCTCACAAAGGCATTATGTTTGAAGGGGAAATGTGTCCTATCATTCACCGTGATATTAAACCGAGTAACATTCTCGTCACCCATGATCCAGCTTTAGGGGAATTAGTCAAAATTCTCGATTTTGGTATTGCCAAATTAGTACAATCAGGAGAAGCTCAAACTCAGTCATTTATGGGAACCCTGGCCTATTGTTCCCCTGAACAAATTGAAGGAAAAGAACTCGATAGTCGCTCAGATATCTATAGTTTGGGCGTGATGATGTATGAAATGATTACCGGAGAAATGCCCATTTTTCCCGAAAATTCCTCCTTTGGCGGTTGGTATGAAGCCCACCACTACGCAAAACCTAAACCTATTCCCCCGAAACTTAGTCTGCCCTCCGGACTGGAAAGTCTCATCTTTAAATGTCTTTCTAAAGCCCCTGATGAACGCCCTCAAACCGTTACAGAATTATTACAGGGGTTAGAAAAGTTAGAACCCAGTCAACCGGAATCTCAACAAGAAACCCTGGTGGCCAACTCAACTATGGTGGTTGATAAACCGGCCAGTAAAAAAACCTTACCAAAAGTTGATGATGTCTGCTTAAAAATGACCTGGCCAGAGGATAAACCTCAGCAAAAAATTGTCTTTCCCCATGTCTTACGGTCTAACGAAGGAGCCTTTGCCAGTCTCTGGGTGATGTTGAATGAGGAAGATATTGCTAATCGAATGTCGAGTATTCGTTATAATCAATTTGTCTTTATTACCAGTCCCCATCCCATGATTCTCTGGATTACGGTTCTTTACCACCGTGAATATGGCCCCAGATGGCTTCCCTGTTATCTAGATTTAAAAACTTCGTCAGGCCAACGGTTTGCTCGATTATTGGGAGAATCAGGCTCTTATTGTATTTTATTCTTTGCTTTGGAAAAGGGAGAACGTTGTCAACACGTTTTAAACACCACTATCGCCCCTAACCAACGCCAAAACCTCCAGGAATGGGCTGATAAAAGTCAACTGCTACGAGGAGGCAAACCCCAAATCACCAAACGAATGTTAAAACAGGAGTTTGAAAAGCTTAAGCCTAGCATTGTCAATAAACTGAAAGCAGCTTATACCACTTCCCGTACTGCGTCTAAATTTTAGCTATTTTTTCGGGGAGAAGAAAAGAACAGGAAACCAACTACGGTTTAAGACATCATTGGCTAGACTAGGGGCTGTCCACTCTAAAATATTACTGCGATAATCACAAGCAATGGCGATCGCACTAATATCATAGTGTAGGGCCGCATCTAAGATTTCCTGTAAGGGGTTGCCTTGACGTACTTCGGTTTTAACGCTTAGATTTAAAGTCTCTAGTTCTGCCTTAACTTGGTTTAACTTCTCTTGCGCTTCTTGAAGATGATATTCAGTTAATTCTTGATTGCGTCCCCCATCATCAATCACCCAAAATAATAAACAGTGTTTAAATCCATTATTGGGCTGTTCTTGCGCCATTTTTTTGATATTTTCCAGCAAATAATGGGCAGATTTGCCATCATTATAGGGAATTAATAAGTAACGCCATAAATGTTGACAGCGTAAGGCTAATTCTTCACAAGTATAAGTGGAAATTAATTGAGGACGAAGAATCATTAAGGGGGTAGGGGTTGAGGGGGCTAACTCTAGGGTGTGACTGCCAAAAATTCGCGCTTCTAAGGTATTGTGAATAGGCATTCCTGTAAATACCACATCAATCTTATAAATATCAATTAACTGCAAAATGCTGTCTTTGGGGTTTCCTAATCGTACCTCAACTTTTACCTCTACCCCTTGGGGAACCTTTTCTAAAGCAGGGGCCAAACGCTTTTTGGCCTCTGCAATTTTTTCCTCATCAACACTAGCCGCTTTGTCTCCTTGCCAAACAGAGATACTGTGAAGGAAAACAATGCGCTTCAGACCATTAATCGCTAGTTGAGGGACAAAATCAACTAAACGATGAAGGCCATCGGCAAAATCCGTACAAATTAGACAGTTTTCAAACATAGGTGGGGAGATTTAGTTTGCCAATGCTTCTTGAATTTTAACAAACCCTTGGTTGATTGTCTCCCTGGGGTTGGTTTATTTATAATTGATTAAGATGTTGGCAACTTTGCTGATTATTGCAAAAACACAATAAAATTGGTTTCTCTTGTTAAAATTGAGGTAATGAGTTCAAAAGAAACTAATGTTAAAATTGCGAGATTTTTGGATACTTATTGCCCTTGTTTCTTTTACAATTGGGCTTTATGATTTTGTCGCACTTAAATCGGCTAAACAATCTGGTGATTTACTCCAAGAAGCAAGACTTCGGGCTGATTCGTATACTGAGATTGGATTGGGATTAGGCGGTATAATGATTTATGAATTGGCAGCAATTAACGCTAAATTAAAAGAGTTTAATGAAAACTTGAAGGCATCTAAAAGAGGTTTTCGAGGCAGCATTTCCACTCTACCTAAATATCAAATTAAAGTGCCAATCAGGAAAAGTTCGGAACAAAACAATTAAAACCCCTGTCCTCAAGTTTAGATTATGACCAATTTTGCTATAAACGTCCAAAATATCAGCTTTAGCTGGCATGAAAACGCTCCTGTCCTCAAATCCTGTTCTCTGGCTGTCCCTGAAGGGGAATTTTGGATGCTTTTAGGCACTAATGGCAGCGGCAAGTCGACGTTACTACGACTTCTCACGAACCTCCTAACCCCCGAAAGCGGTACCATTGAAATGACACCACCTGTGGGCTTTGTTTTCCAAAACCCCGATCGCCAGTTGGTAATGCCCACCGTGGGGGCTGATATTGCCTTCGGGTTAGTCTCTGAAAATTTACCCCCCCTAGAAGTGCGTTATCGTGTCCGAGAAGCCCTAAGCGCGGTTAATCTCCTAGAATTAGAAAGACGGCCTATTTATGCCCTCAGTGGGGGACAAAAACAACGCATTGCTATTGCCGGAGCGATCGCCCGTCATTGTTCTGTTTTACTCTTAGATGAACCCACCGCCCTCCTTGACCCCGACACCCAAGGAGAATTAGTAATTCAAGTGCAGAATTTAGTGAAAAGTCGGGGCATTACCGCTTTATGGGTGACACATCGTTTAGAAGAATTAAATCACTGTGATGGGGCATTTTTACTCGAAGACGGCCAAGTCGTCGCCCAAGGTGATCCCCAAGAACTTAAGGCTAGATTATTAGCAAAAACTTCCCCATAAACGTCAATTATTTGTTAGGATCAGAAAATGTTTGGATTAAAAATGTTAACAATTTATGGTCACTCTCAAGAACAATGTATTCTCACCACTATCCTTTACTATTGGTCGATGGCTATAACATAATTGGTGCTTGGTGTTCCCTGAAAAACACCCGCGATCGCCACGGACTTGAACAAGCGCGGCGTGAATTAGTGGAAGCCCTAATTAACTATACTGCCCACAAAGGTTACAAAACCCAAGTTGTCTTTGACTCTCAATACCAAAAGAGTCCTTGCTCTCTCGAACATCATTCTTCCCACCTATCCATCTATTTTACCGCTTGGACGCAGACGGCTGACACCTATATAGAAAAGGTGTGCGCGTCTTTTTTTCATGGTAAAACTGCCGCCCCTCCTCGTCTCATTGTGGCCACATCAGATCGAGATCAACAGTTAACAGTGGTGGGTTATGGGGCAGAATGGATGTCTGCCCAAGTCTTGTCCAGTGACATTCAAACTTCTTTCTCCCAAGTCAAACGCAAACAACGCAACAGTCAGCGCAGCCAAGGGCGTTTTTTATTCAACTGTCTAGATGCCAAGTCCCAAGAAAGGTTGGCTCGTTGGCGACAGGGTTGAATGAGTATTCTCAAAAAATTTCCCAGACCCTATTGACACAGCAAAAAAGTCTTGTTATAGTTATAAAGGTCTGAAAAATATAAGCCCCCATCGTCTAGTGGCCTAGGACACCTCCCTTTCACGGAGGCGACAGGGATTCGAATTCCCTTGGGGGTACTCACACTTCTAAAATAATAAGAGTATTCAGGTTTTGGTATTTTCAACGGTTGATCTGCTTGAGATGTCAAACCTGGCCAAAAATGGTAACGAAAATCCGTAACGGGTCCACTTTGATGAGAAATGGCCCTGTTACGGCTTGTTATAATTGCTCAACCAAAAAAAGGGGCTTTAATCTTCTCTCCATTCTTCCTGACTTAAGAGATCGATGATGGGATCTCTCAATAAAAAATCATATCTTTCTAGCTCACATTCCACCTCAGGCCATTCACGGGCTGGAATATACTGGCAGAGAGTATAAATAGGCTGTTGGCGATATAGTTTCTTTTGACGAACTAATTGAGCCGCCTCATCTTTAATCACTTCAATTGTATATCTTGTGGGGGATTGAATCGCTTTAACCATAGCTAACCTCCTCACCAGAACCTGGTAGATGTAACGCTGACAACAACTCTATTGCATTATCTGTCATTGCGTAACCCAGTCCAAGGGGTCGAAAACAAATTGTAATGATATCTCAGAAAAAACACTGGGCGACTGCTGATTTTAACCGCCAAGGGCTAACTTCCATCAGTCGCCTCATTTTGATCGAGGGCCAGAGAATTAGAGAGCGCCTGAACTAGCTAAACCTAAAATAACACCAGCCCCTAGAATATGACCAAAGCTAGTGGTTCCCAGTAAAGCACCGATTCCCATACCACCGAACATATTAGGAGAAGGTAAAGCAGGGCCTTCGCTGGGTTTAGCAATGGTGAGTTTACCAAAGGCAATAGCCACGATATTACAAACAATCATGATCAATGCTACTTTGGGACTCCATTCAATGGTAGTGGGGACAGTAGCAGCCGCTAAAACAAGCATAGAATACATAAAAGACGTTTCTCCTGAGAGATGGGACATTAAATTTTTAATCTTAAAAGGTTGACCCCCTCTTCTCAGTGATGCTGTTGCAATACTTAATGAATTAATACAGATCAAATGTATTTTTAATCATCATCTTGCCCCTAGTTGAGTCAGGATTAGCCAAAAGATGCTAATGTGACAAAGGAGTTGATTGTTGTCAACGAACCCAGTCTCATCAGGGACTGCCATTGACTCATCATTATTGAAATTAATAAGATTCAAGGAATATGACACAAGAAAAAGGAAAAGGATTTGGGTTCGGATTAGGTAAAATAAAAGAACTTCAAGAGGCGTTTCAAAAAGCTCAGCAAGTTCAGGCCGGAGCGCAACAACTCCAAGAAGAATTGGAGCAAATGAATATTGAAGGCATGAGCGAAGATGGCTTAGTTAAAGTAATAATGAGTGGCAACCAAGAACCTCGTCGGGTAGAAATTTCCCCAGATGCCATGGAAAAAGGGCCTCAAGCCTTATCTGAGTTAGTGACAGCCGCGATGAAAGATGCTTATGCTAAGTCCACTGAAACCATGAGAGAAAAAATGGAAGCCCTTACCAGTGGCTTAAATTTACCTGGGATGTAAGCTGATTAGTAACCGTTAGGGAAGGTATCAGTAGGGGTCAACGGCTGTTGACCCCTACAATTTAATTACCGTATAGAATAGAGTTATTTCCTCATCGCAGTTTAGAGGTCTATGGAAACAGCAGAACTAAAACGAGAAATTGAAATTGTCGGTTCGCGCCTGGGGAAAACCCAGGAATATCTTTGACTTGCCCGCTCTTCAGGCCAGAATTCAAGATTTAGAAAATGTGGCGGCTCAACCAGAGTTTTGGGATAGTCCTGAAATCGCCCAAACTACTCTACAGGATCTCAATGATTCTAAATCAACCTTAGAACAATATCAACAGTGGAGCAGTCAGTTAGAAGATGCCAAAGCGATCGCAGAATTATTAGAATTAGATGATGATCCGACCTTACGTCAAGAAGCGGAGAATAATATTGTTCAATTAAACCACACTTTAGATCGTTGGGAATTACAACGGTTATTATCAGGTATTTATGATGCTAAAGGGGCGGTTTTAACTATTAATGCGGGGGCCGGTGGAACAGATGCCCAAGACTGGGCAGAAATGCTGTTGAGAATGTATACCCGTTGGGGCGAAAAACAGGGTTATAAGGTCCATTTAACGGAACTTTCTGAAGGAGATGAAGCAGGTATTAAGTCAGCGACATTAGAAATAGAAGGGCGTTATGCCTTTGGTTATTTAAAGGGAGAAAAAGGAACCCATAGACTGGTAAGAATTTCGCCTTTTAATGCTAATGGAAAACGTCAAACTAGCTTTGCTGGAGTGGAAATCATGCCAGCATTAGAAGAAGGAGATGTTAAGGTAGATATTCCTGAAAAAGACTTAGAAATTAGCACTTCTCGCTCTGGAGGAAAAGGAGGACAAAACGTTAATAAAGTAGAAACGGCTGTGCGAGTAGTCCATTTACCAACGGGACTTGCTGTGCGTTGTACTCAAGAACGTTCTCAACTGCAAAATAAAGAAAAAGCCTTAACTTTATTAAAGGCAAAATTATTAGTGATTGCTCAAGAACAAAGGGCCCAAGAAATTGCTGAAATTCGAGGTGATATTGTAGAAGCTGCTTGGGGAATGCAAATTCGTAATTATGTTTTCCATCCCTATCAAATGGTAAAAGATTTACGAACTAATGTAGAAACAACGGATATTAATGGGGTTATGGATGGTGGTTTGGAACAATTTGTTGAGGCTTATTTACGGTATGTAACCCGTAGTGAAGATTAATTAAACAGATGAGTTTTTTCAGAGTTTTCTTTTTCTTCAAAATTCCCCGTTACAGCGCGAGCTTAACGGGGGAGTGTCAACAGATTAGTTATGGAGTTTTTAACAATTTGATAAGCTTGCTATCTAATTAGGGAACCCTAGAAATGAGGAGGAATAAACCACCCTGAGAAAAGTGGGCTTTCCACTACTTAAACTCTGGAGAGTGACCAGAACGTTAAATTTTTGCAACAAACTGTTACATTAGTTAAGACAGTTTCCCTTAGGCAATCATGAGTAACTCACCCTCATCAACCCAACCCACAGAAGAAAACATCTCAGAAACCCCAACAACCGAACCCCAACCCAGTTATGTAAAACTGGCCATGCGTAACATGGTTCGTAAAAAAGGACAGTCTCTCAAACATTTCTTTTTAACCACCGCAGGGTTACTCGCTTTCTTAATTGGAATTTCCTATTTAACCCGCTAGGATAGCAACGTGATGATATCTTCTGAACCCTCAAGCATTGTCATTGACGTTAATATACAGGATGTTTTCACGGCTCATTCATCTGATATAGACGATAATTTGAGTATCTTGTCAGATCAGTGGCAACATTGGTTTAACATCTGGGGAGAAAGCCTCGTCTCCTATCTGCCCTCGTCATCTAGCTATGAATTAAGTCTCAGGTTGACGGGAGATGCTGAAATTCAAAGTCTTAATGCCCAATATCGTCAAAAAGATCAACCGACAGACGTTTTAGCCTTTGCTGCCTTAGAAGTAGACTTTCCGATACCTGAGGATGGCACTTCTGAGATTGAGCCGCTATATTTAGGGGATATTGTCATCTCCATCGAAACCGCTAACCGACAAGCTCAACAACAAAATCATTCTTTAAACCGAGAAGTCGCTTGGTTAGTGGCTCACGGGTTCCTTCACCTCTTGGGATGGGATCACCCTGATGACGAAACCCTTGAAGAAATGCTACAACAACAAGAAACTTTGTTAAAAAGTATTGGTCTTGGTGGACAACCAGACTACACTATATGTTCTAATTGAACAGACTCTGTAAAAATAATTAATTATTCTGTACCAAACTTACCAAAACTTTAGATTATGAAAGCCAATTTTCAAATTAGCCAACCCACATCCCCCCATTTTTCTCCCGTCACCCTCCTGTCAGCGACTTCCACTTTGGGAAACAGTCGCGCACCTCAAACCGCCCCAAACCCACCAGAAATCAATTTCAGCCTGAAAAGAGAGTCTGCTTGGCAAATTGCCCCTAATCTCTTTCTCAGCTTTAAATATGCTTGGGCTGGCATTTGTTACGCCTTTATGACTCAACGAAATTTCCGAATTCACACCACGATGACAGCCACAGCAATTAGTTTAGGGGTTTTTCTCCACATCAATGGAGTCAGCATGGCCATTGTTTCCCTAACCTGCGCCTTAGTCATGGTTTTAGAATTATTAAATACGGCTTTAGAATCTGTAGTTGATTTAACCGTCGGCCAGTCCTATCATGAATTAGCTAAAATTGCCAAAGACTGTGCAGCCGGGGCAGTCATGATTTCTGCGATCGCCGCTTTATTGGTGGCTGGATTTATCATCGCCCCTCCCTTGGCAGCACTGGCTCTTCCCTTATAATATTCAAGTTGATTGTCATGCTGACCATCACTGAGGAGATAATCATTGATTCTCGTCATCGATAACTACGATAGTTTTACCTATAATTTGGTGCAGTATTTGGGAGAATTAGGGGCCCAATTGCCCGTTGCATCTGAAATCCAAGTTTACCGTAATGATCAAATCGATCTCCCCAAAATTCGCCACTTAAACCCTGATGGGGTGGTAATTTCTCCTGGCCCGGGCCGCCCTGAAGATGCGGGTATCTCCTTAGATTTAATTACAGAATTAGGCCCCACCCTTCCCATTTTAGGGGTTTGTTTAGGGCATCAGAGTATGGGACAAGTTTTTGGGGGTAAAGTCATTTCTGCCCCTGTTTTAATGCACGGAAAAACCTCTCCTATTTACCATCAAGGGGTAGGAGTCTTTGCAGGATTAGAGAAACCCTTTAATGCGACGCGTTATCATAGTTTGGTGGTTGAGCGGGAAAGTCTTCCTGATGTGTTGGAAATTACCGCTTGGGTAGAAGATGGCACAATTATGGGTCTTCAACATAAAGACTATCCCCACCTTCAAGGGGTACAATTTCATCCAGAAAGTATCCTAACTGCTTCAGGGAAACACCTATTGCGGAACTTTCTGACCTCATTAAAATCTCCTTAATTAAACCCAATTTTTGATATCTCATGAAACGGCGACAATTAATCCGTTATGCAGGGGCCGGTGCGATCGCAGCTACCGGACTCTCTTTCACATCTCATTGGCCATCAGTGGCGGCCCCAGGAAAAGATTCTTTATTGATTCAATATCTGGGCCATACTGCCTTTTTGTTTACGGGAGGGGGCTTGCGAATTTTGGCTAATCCTTTTCGGGCGATCGGCTGTACTGCTGGTTATCGTCTGCCCAAAATTGCGGCGGATTTGGTGATTATTAGTAGTCAAATGTGGGATGAGGGGGCCGCGGAAAATTTGCCTGGCAATCCTAAAGTTTTGTATGAACCAGGGGTTTATGAAATTAATGGCCTGAGAATTCAAGGGGTTGGCATTGCTCATGATCGAGATGGGGGTAAACGTTTTGGGACAAATGTGGCTTGGCGTTGGTCACAAGGGGGTATTCGTGTGGTTCATTTAGGGGGGGCAGCGGCTCCAATTGATATTGAACAAAAAATTCTCTTAGGCAGTCCTGATGTGGCTTTAATTCCTGTTGGTGGTGGCCCCAAAGCCTATAACCCTGAAGAGGCAAAAAAAGCGATGGAAATTTTGCGGCCAAAAGTGATGATTCCGACTCATTATCTCACCTCAGCGGCTGATAAAAAATCTTGTGATATTGCTCCATTAACGGACTTTTTAGACCTAGTAAAAGGCATGAATATTAAAGAAGTTAATCATGATCAACTTCGCTTGAGATTTGAAGATTTGCCCAAGGAAGGTACTTTAATCCGTATCCTAAATTATAAACCTGCCTTGAAGAAATAAAATCAATAACTCTATCTGAAATGATGGACTAACAGGGAACTTTTGAGGATTCCCTGAAGTATCTCTATTGGCAATATTAAGTTATAATACAATTAGTAATTTAATTCTCAATTATTTGGAGGATAAATCAGTCATTGTACTTGTCTGGGTTTATGTTGATACTCATGAAAAATAAACAAAAATCAGCCAATTTTCTGAAACAGCTTATTAGTCAAAAATGGATCAACATAATTTTCATTTTTCTGGCTACTTATTCAACCGCAGTACCTGTTAAAGCTCAATCGCAAATCATTCCTTTTTTACCTGATTTGAGTGATAAGAATAGTTGGTTATTAAATAAGTCAGGAGATATTAATATCACAGCCTGTGTTCGACTTGATGGTCGTTGTCTATTTAATATTACTTATCCAAAAACAAAAGTCAATGAAAGAATAGAGATCATTGAAAGACGTTTAAAGCGAATAAGTGAACTTTATTCTTCCCAAGAAAACTCTAAATTAATAATTGAACAAAGGGGTAGAAATAATCAAAAAATTTATGTTATTATTGATGACCAAACTATCCAGTTAATGACAGTTGGTAACTTAGATATTGAGAATGAGGGAATTGATGCTGATACAAAAGCATCTCTTATTGTTGAACAGCTAGAGCAAGGATTAAAACAAGCAAAACAAGAAAGAAAACTCGAATATTTAATGATTCAGGGCTTAATTTCTTTAGGTATTCTGGGCGGATCTCTAGTAATTAATACTCTCATTCGTCATCAAATTAATCAATTAAAGTTTTCTCAAGAGAAGGTGGCTGAAGCAAGAAGCGATCAACCCATTTCTACCTTGTTAACTCATCGACAACAGTGGAATATTAAAGAGGTTCAGCATCGTCTTTTACAGTTAGCGCAGATAGGAACTTGGTTAGGAGGAAGCCTACTAATTTTAGGGCTATTTCCCTATACAAGAATTGCTCAATTTTGGTTAATTACATTGTTTAAAATTCCTGCAAGATTTGGCATTGTTGGAGTGGGAACCTATGTAATTATTCGCCTAAGTTATGCGTTAATTGCCAAAGTAACTTCGGCTTTAATGATGCGTGAATTGATTGATTTTCGTGAAAATCAACGATTGGAATTAAGGGTGACAACTATTTCTCTAGTTGCTCGTAGTATCATTACTGTTATTTGGACAGGGGCAGGAATTATTATCGGATTATCTGTTATTGGGATTAATATAACTCCTTTATTAACGGGTTTAGGAATTTTAGGGGTTGGGGTTTCTTTAGCTTCTCAAAATTTGATTCGAGATGGAATTAATGGCTTTTTTATTATCCTTGAAGATCAATATGCTGTGGGAGATGTCATTCAAGTCGGTAGCTTTGGCGGACTTGTTGAAAACATCAATTTACGCATTACACAACTGCGAGATCCAGAGGGAAGATTGATTACAATTCCTAATAGTGAAGTCAAAATTGTTGCTAATCTTTCTAGTAAGTGGTCAAGGGCAGATTTGAATATTCCTATTTCCTATAATACGGATATTGATCAAGCCTTACATATCATTAAAAATGTGGCAGAAACGATGCGTCAAGATAGAATTTGGCGGTCAGACATTCTAGAAAATCCTGAAATTTTAGGAGTCGATAATTTTGAGGAAAGGGGGTTAATTGTTCGGGTTTGGATTAAAACTAAACCCCTCAAACAATGGGATGTCTCCAGAGAATTTCGTCGTCGCTTAAAAGTTGAATTTGATCGTCAAGGTTTACCCTTACCTATCCCTCAACAAAAAGTTTGGTTTACGGATGATAAGATAAATGGTAAGGGTCAAGAACAACCCATAAATTAAGGAGGAAATATTACTCATGCGTCTTTTACATACCATGTTACGAGTTAATAATCTCGAAGAATCCCTACAATTTTACTGTGATATCTTAGGAATGAAATTAATTCGTCAAAAAGACTATCCAGGAGGCAAATTTACCCTTGCTTTTGTGGGATATGGCGATGAATCTGACACCGCAGTCATTGAATTAACCTATAATTGGGGTGTGGATTCCTACGAATTAGGAAACGCCTATGGACATATCGCCATTGGGGTTGATGATATCTATGGAACCTGTGAAAAAATTCGGGAACAAGGTGGTAATATTAGCAGAGAACCTGGCCCAATGAAACATGGCTCAACGGTGATTGCTTTTGTTGAAGATCCCAATGGATATAAAGTAGAATTAATTCAGTTAGTAACCCAAGGATCTACAGAAAAAGAAACAGCAGCAGCCGGGGCTAATTCCTAATTCTTTAATGAGTAAATGCCGAATTATGTTGGTAGAGACATTATCTAAAATGTCTCTACTACTGAGTTTAAACCAAGTCTCCCAAAGAGTCTAACGCCATCTTCATAAAGATTTTTTGTGAATTTTGTTCTTGTTTATCATTCTCAGGTTTACGTTGAATGTAACTGCCATTAGTTTGTAAGTCCCAAGCTTGACGGTTATCAGCTAACATAATGCCTAGGATTTCTTGTAACTCTTTTGCGATCGCAGGATCATCAATAGGAGTAATGGCCTCAACCCGACGGGAAAGATTACGAGTCATCCAATCTGCACTACCGATATAAATCTCTTCATCTCCACCATTATGGAAGTAAAAAATCCGTGAATGTTCCAAGAAACGGCCTACAATACTAATAACATGAATATTCTCACTTACCCCCTCAATACCTGGCCGTAAACAACAAATTCCCCGTACAATTAAATCAATTTTTACCCCTGCTTGGGAAGCTTCATAAAGCGACGTAATCATTTGAGGATCAACTAAAGCGTTCATTTTTGCCACAATACGACCACTTCCTCCATTGCGACAATGTTCTGCTTCTCGACGAATCATGGCAATCATGCGATCGCGCATATTTACCGGAGCAACTAATAGTTTACGATAGGATTTTTGACGAGAATATCCTGTTAAGAAATTAAATAAATCCGTCAAGTCTGCACCTAATTCTTCTCGACAACTTAATAACCCTAAATCTGTATATAATTTAGCAGTTTTTGGATTATAATTTCCCGTTCCAATATGAACATAACGACGAATTTTATTACCTTCTCGACGTACCACTAAAATAACTTTGGTATGGGTTTTTAGTCCCACCAAACCATAAACGACATGAACCCCTGATTGTTCTAAACGACGGGCCCAAAGAATATTATTTTCCTCATCAAATCGCGCTTTTAATTCCACCAATGCAGCCACTTGTTTACCATTTTCTGCCGCCGTAATTAAAGCATTAACAATGGGAGAATCACCGGAAGTCCGATATAATGTCATCTTGATCGCTAAAACATCAGGATCATGAGCCGCTTGGGTAATAAATTGTTGAACTGAGGCACTAAAAGATTGATAGGGATGATGGACTAACAAATCTGATTGACGAATTAATGAAAAAATATCCTCTCCCTCTTGGGAAATTTTGCCCTCATCATTGCTATCCATTACATCTTTAATGCGTTGTAAAGCGGGGGGAATAACCGCACTCCAAGGTTCATCTTTTAGATCGGGACGAGGAATAGATAAGAAGTAAAATAAATCTTTTAGACCTAATAATCCATCGATATTATAAACATCAATTTCTTCTAATCCTAAATCTTCCATCAGTTGTTGTCGAATGGGTTCAGGAGTCGCTGCATGAATTTCTAAACGTACCGCAGATTTACCAATATGACGCTTTCTTAACTCTTGTTCGATAGCCAAAAGTAAATCATCTGCTTCGTCTTCTTCTACGGATAAATCAGCATTTCTAGTGACACGAAAAGGATGGCATTCTTGAACAATCATGCCAGGAAATAAGGCCTCAAGATTATGGGCGATTACTTGTTCTAAAGGAACCCCTGTCCAAATCGCAGTTTGATCGTCTTCTTGGTGGCGTAATTCTTTCGGTAGTGCCACAAAACGAGGCAACACTCTCGGCACTTTTACCCGTGCAAAATGTTCTTCCTCCGTATCAGGATCACGCACCACAACCCCTAAATTTAAACTAAGGTTAGAAATGTAGGGAAAGGGATGAGACGGATCAACCGCTAAAGGGGTTAAAACAGGAAAGATATGATCGTCAAAATATTGATGAAGATAGGTGCGTTGTTCTTGATCGAGATCAACATAATTAATCAAATAAATTCCTTGAGCAATTAAGAGGTTTCTTAGGGTATATTCAAAGAGATGATCTTGCTCTTTTACTAAACCTCGAAGACGCTCACTTAATACCGTTAATTGTTCAGAAGGGGCCAAGCCATCAGGGGTCAATTTCGTCACTCCTGCTTGCACTTGTTGCTTTAACCCCGCAACCCGTACCATAAAAAATTCATCTAGGTTAGAGCTAAAAATAGCGGCAAATTTAAGCCTTTCTAAGAGGGGAGTCCGTTCATCTAAAGCTTCATTTAAGACACGATAATTAAATTCTAACCAACTTAGTTCTCGGTTTAAGTAATATTTAGGATCTTTAAGATTAATGGTTGCGTTTGTTGTTTTTGCTTGTGTCATAATCTGAGAGGTTAATAAGTTAGGGTTATCTATAAAAGTAATTGCTCTCGATTTTAGCGTGACTTGCGATCGAGAGCGTTATTATTAGGTTAAGAAAATAGCTTAAGCTACTTTTTCAGATTTTCTAAGCCCGAAGTCACTTTGGCCGACTCAATGCGATCGCCTTCTTTAATACTATCAACCACATCCATACCTTGGGTAACTTTACCAAACACCGCGTAATCACCATCAAGAAATTCTAAATCTGATAGGGCAAAATAGAATTGAGAAGAAGCAGAATCAGGCATTCCTGAGCGTGCCATGGCCACGGCTCCCCGTTGATGTTTTAAGACAACGGGTTGAGACACGGCTGAACCTTGTCTGCCCAAAGCTTGACTATAGGTCGGTTTTTCAGCCCCTTCTAGCTTAATTTCTAGGGGAATGCGCCGTTCTTGCTTGGTTTTGGGGTCAATAAACCCTCCGGTGCCATTGCCTTTAGGATCTCCCCCTTGAGCGACAAAGGGTTGAGGATCTGTCACTACACGATGGAAAACCAACCCATTATAAACACCACGCTCCACCAAATCCACAAAATTTCCTGCCGTAATGGGTGCATCCTTTCCTTCGACTTCAATGGTGACAGGAGAACCCTTGATGATCATTTCAACCGTTGCGTTTCCTTCTAATCGCGGTACATAATTATCCATGTTTACTTGGCTCCCTTGTTTAGTTTCCGTGAGACTTACTTGAGTATTTGATTCATTCGAGGCGTTAGAACAACCAGTGAGGAGTAACCCACTGATTAATACAACACAGAGGACAGTTTTTAACCAATGCGGTCTAAAGTTTCCCATATCTACTGTTGAATGCTAATGTGTTGAGACTTACGGGACGATAGATTTTGTCTTTTGTAGGGGCAATTCATGAATTGCCCTTACAGCTAGTTTCTCTGCCTAAGTCCTGATATATGCCAAAATTACAACCCTTCTAAGGGAACCCCTAAAAAACTGGCTAATTCGGCCCCTTGATTTTCTAAGTCTGAGAGGGAAATGGGTTGTCCAACACGGGTTAAAGGAACATCTCGTCTTTGTTTAACTTTGATGTAGAGTTTCCGTTTTGTGTTTAACCCTTCTTGAATTTCGGCCCGCACTGCTTGAACATCTTCCAAAGGACAGGTAAATTCAATCCGACGATTTTTACCAGGGAAACCCCAACGAAAAATACTGACTTGATTTGTCTCTTTATTAAATTCGTTGTGGCCTCCCCCAATATTCAAAGCAATCATGAACCATTGATATAAGGCTAAAAGTGAACCCGCTACCCCGTAAAATAATAGGGCAACCCCTTGGGGAATAAAAATGAGATCTGACGGATCGCTGACAATGAGTAGGTTTTTGTGTAAATAACTCGAAAGTCCGGCTAAAAGGAAGCCAACGCCTCCCATTGAGGCAATAATCGCCCACCAGTAGTTACTGAAGCGACGAGAGCCGAGAACGTCTTGACGAAAAATGAGGCGATCGCTTGTCATGGCCGCTGCATTCATTCCATTCTACTTGAAGATGACTTCTAGCATTTTACCGAAAAGGGGAACCCCTGCCTATCTAATAGCAATTTCCTCAAGTAGGGGTCAACGGCCGTTGACCCCTACAACATCCACATCTTAGGAATAATTGTATTCTATCTAACACAGTGAGGCACTAAGAAATTTGCCTTAGGTGTTAATTAAAATGCCATTTATGGGAACTATAAAAGCGGTTTCAGTTTTTAAGGCTTAAAACAAGATGCCCAACTCCCATAGCCAAGAAAGTAACATCACGATGGCTATTATACTCAATCGCCAATAAGCAACAATGTATTAAGAAATACTAACAAGTCCGAAACTCTTGTCTGACCACTTAGTTACAGTTAAACTTAAACAAAAAACGAAAACTTTGATCAGATTTGTCTAATTGTTTATTTTAACCGCTAAATTGTAAACAGTTTAGATCCAAAATTTTTGTGTAAGGCCTAATACAGATGAAAAGCTTTCTCTCGACTTCGATAATCATGGCGACTACCAGTGCCAGTTTAGGGTTAACAATTTTACCCCTGAAACCAGCACAAGCTGTGAGCGTATCTTATGCAGCAACGGCTGATACTTATATAGACTCCAACAACCCTAATACAAACTATGGTAGCCGTCCCTTCCTGAATGTGGGGGAAGTCCTTCAAGCTCCAATGGAGCAGAATATTTTATTGCGGTTCGATAATCTGGTTCCCACGGCCCCTGGACAATATGCTATCAATGTCAAAGCCACTTTAACCTTACAAGCGATCCATAATCAAATCGATGTAGCCTTAGCGGGAGGCTTTGCCGTTCGTAATTCGATTGCTAATCCTACGCCTACTTACCTAGAACCAATAATACCCTGGCAAGATACAACCCCCAGCGTCACCTATAATAATTCTAATGACTGGATTGATACGGAAACACAGCTATTTGCCGGCCCGATCACACGCCTCAATAATGGATTAACAACTTTTCAGGGAGATGGGTTAAATAACTTAGTCCAACAGTGGTTAAATGGCAACCTCAATAATGGATTAGCCATTGAAGCTTTAATCACTAATGCACCAGGCAGCACAGGTAACTTTGATGCTTTTGCCAGTCGCAACCAGTCAACCCGTCCCGTTCCTACCCTTAATATTACCTACGATCTCGTGCAAGTAATGCCTTTCCAGGTTGAAATACGGGCCGGTGGCAGTGGCCTTAGTGACTGGGAAGTAGCCCTGCAAGATCCAGGCAGTAATATACCCCTAACGGGAACACAGATTGACAATTTAGTCTGGCAGAATGGGGTCGATAAAGAGTGGGAATTGATTTGGGATCGTGTTAATAACGACTTAACATTCACCATTGGTGGCATCACCAAAAAATACACAGAATACTCTGAACCCATGGATGACTTTCTGCGAGGGTTGCGGATTTTAACCAAATCTGAAACGGATGAAACGAACAGTGGTAGTTGTATCGTGGCACCAGGAACGGGAATAGATTTTCAAGTTAATCAATACAGACAACAAGGCTCAAGTCAGTATAGCACTCTGTCCACTCCCTGGAGTAACTCAGCCACTTCTCCCGATCCCAACACCTTTGACTTTTTGTTTGATAGAAGACTAAACGATGGTAACTTTGCTCTCAATAACTTACTTCGACCCATTGAAGCTTTTAAAGGCACTGTAGCCATGTCCTGGGACGATGAAAATTGTAATCCTCAGGAGGCCAAGGCCAGAAGCCGTACAGAGGTTATTATTCAAGGTTTAGGTCGTCTTCGGACTACTTCTGCAACTTTACCCGCCAATGATGCTCAGTCTATTCCGGAACCAACATCGGTGATCGGGTTGCTTGGGTTAGGTATGTTTGGAGTCCGTCGTCTCCGTCAGAAAAAATCCCATGATGATTCTTCTGTGCAAAACTAATTTTTCCGGCAAAACTTGGGTAAGGAGTTAGACTTCTCCTCACCCTTTTGCCGTTTTCTGCCAAAACTTATAAATTCTGCAAGAGATGCCCTAACCTGCAACATGGTGATTGGTAATAATACCCGAATAAACGACCCCTTTTTGAGCATCTACTGTGATAATTGCTCCTTCTCGAATAATTTTAGTCGCATCCTTAAAAGCCACAATGACAGGAACCCCTAAACGGAGGCCAATCACGGCTGCATGACTGGTTAAACTCGATTCTTCCGTAATAATAGCGGCTGCTTTTCGCATCATCTCCACAAACTCCGCATTGGTTCCAGGAACGACTAAAATGTCTCCTGGGTCAAAATCTCCTAATTCCCTGGCGTAATGGGCAACTCTAGCTCGTCCACTGGCCGAACCCTGACCAACCCCCACCCCCTTCCCCAAAATTGCCTTTACCATTTCTACCTTAATCAAATCCGTTGAACCCGCAATCCCCTGTAAGGTTCCGGCAGTCATGACCACTAAATCCCCATCTTTGAGTAAATCATTCTCTTGAGCCACATTAATCGCTGATTGAAAGGTTTGGGTTGCTGAGGGTAAATCAAGGACTAACAAGGGTTTAACCCCCCAAACTAACTGTAACTGTCGGGCCACATCTACATGGGGTGTCACGGCTAAAATTGGAATTTGGGGGCGGAATTTTGAGACATTGCGGGCTGTTGATCCGGTTTTGGTTAAGGACATGATCGCTGCGGCGTTGAGTTGTTGGGCAATTTGACTCACGGCCGCTGAAATGGCATTGGTGACAGACTGTTTACCTTGAGAGGAAATTTTTAAGGCTGTGGGTTCCCTTTCTATCCTTTCTGCAATAGTGGCCATGGTGGCCACTGATTCAATGGGATATTTACCCACGGCGGTTTCATTGGATAACATCACCGCATCTGTTCCATCTAAAATGGCATTGGCCACATCAGAAACTTCGGCGCGAGTGGGCCGAGGATTACTGGCCATACTATCTAACATTTGTGTGGCCGTAATGACGGGAATGCCTAATTTATTGGCTGTGGCAATTAACCGTTTTTGCAGAATCGGCACATCTTCAGCCGGTAATTCTACCCCTAAATCTCCCCGCGCCACCATCACCCCATTACAAAGAGAAAGAATTTCTTCCATTTCTTCGATCGCCTCATGTTTTTCTATCTTGGCGATGACGGGAACATTTTTCCCTGCACTAGCGATTAATTCTTTAATTTCTAGGATATCTTGGGGATTACGGACAAAACTCAAGGCAACCCAGTCAACCCCTTGATCTAACCCAAACATCAAATCTTCTTTATCTTTGTCGGTTAAGGCCTTAACAGATAGATAAACTCCTGGAAAATTCACCCCTTTACTATTAGATAGCACCCCACCGACAACCACCCGACAATGTAAGTCTTTTTTCTCATAATCAATGCGTTCGACGAGCATTTCTACTTTGCCATCATCCATGAGAATTCTCGCATTTTCTGGCACTTCATCGGCCAGATATTCATAGGTGACATAGCTAATATCTTGATTACATTCCACTACCCGACTGGTGAGAATGAAGGGATCACCAGGTTTAAGGGTAATTGCACCGTTGACAAATTTCCCCAGACGAATTTTTGGTCCCTGTAAATCTTGAAGAATGCCAACGGGTTGATTTAATTCAAAGGCTGTTTGACGAATCAGACGAATACTATGTTGATGATACTCATGATCGCCATGGGAAAAATTAAGCCGAAGGGTAGTGGCCCCCGCTAGAATTAATTGACGTAGAACCTCTTTATTTTGGGTAGCAGGGCCAATGGTGGCAACAATTTTGGTTCGACGAAACATAGGACGGGGTTCCATGGCGATATTCCAAGTTAGGGGAGATCCTGAATTATAAGGGATGAGGAGAGATCTCTTTATCTAGCCTCTCATGAATGGTTTCCCTCTGTCTCAAATTTCCGTATTTTTTTAGGGATCACTGTGCCTTAATCTTAACTTAATCTTTTCACCGTCTAATAGAGACTAGAGAAACCCATTGAGGATTAAGCTATGCGAACCTTAGCAGTGGGAGATATTCACGGGTGTTCTAAAGCATTTGATCGTCTTTTGGAAGTGGTGCAGTTGCAACCTGAAGATAAATTGATTACCTTGGGAGACTATGTCGATAAAGGCCCCAACAGCAATGAAGTTTTAAACCGCTTATTAAAACTTGCTCAAAATCATCAATTAATTCCCCTGAAAGGTAATCATGAAATGGCCATGTTAGCGGCTCGTCAGGAGGGAAGGTTACAGGATTTTTGGTTGGCGATGGGGGGAAAAGAAACCTTAGAATCCTATCCTAAACAGGGTAATATTCAGACTTTAGCTAATATTCCTGATGATCATTGGGAGTTTATTGATCGCCATTGTTTAGACTGGTATGAAACAGATGATCATATCTTTGTTCATGCTAATCTTGATCCCGATCTTCCCCTACATAAACAGTCTGAACATGATTTATTTTGGCAGAAACTTTATCCCCATGACCCTCATTATTCGGGAAAAATTGTTATTTGTGGTCATACCAGTCAAAAGGATGGGCAACCTGTTAATTTGGGTCATCAAATTTGTATTGATACTTGGGCCTGTGGTGATGGGTGGTTAAGTTGTTTAGATGTAGATACAGGTAAACTTTGGCAAACCAATCAAAAAGGTCAAGTTCGGACTACAGTGCTTAAAAATCAGAGAAAATCAGGTCAAGATCCCTCCTTAAGAGCTTTTCTGTCCTATCTTTAATATCAATCAACCTTGACTAATTTCTCTCATTTGGCGCAATAATTGCTCTTCGGTTTTAGCGGGTTCTAAACAGGATAATCCTTGACAGACTAAACCAATAACATCATGAGGTAATTTCTGATCTAACCGATAAGCTGTTGTCGGAAAATATTGAGGGATGACTTTTGCTAATGTTTCCTGATTTGTTCTGACTAAACTGCCAAAATAATACCAATCTAAGGCAGTAAATAAACTAGGACAAGCACGGGGAGATTGGCTTAAAATATGACCGAAGGCCTGTAATCCTTGTTCAGCTTTATGGAGATAATCTAAATTGTCAGTCAAGCGGGCCAAACGAACTAAATTCCCTAAAGCAATACCATTTGCTGATGGGGTTGCATTATCAATATAATTCCTTTCACGCACTAATAAATCCCCACTATTATCCGCCGCATTACTATAATAACCTCCCATTTCTAGACTCCAGAATAATTCATCAAATTCCTGTTGTACTTCCATCGCTTTTTCTAACCATTGGGTTTCTTGAGGAATTGCTGATTGTAAATCTAACAATGCTTTAATCAAAAAAGCATAGTCTTCTGACTGGGCCAATACTGAGACTTTTCCCTCATAATTAAGCCGATATAGTCGCCCATTTATCCACTGTTGTTGAACAATAAATTCAGCCGCATTGCTCGCTAATTCCCAATATAAAGGTTCTTGAAAAACCCCATAGGCCCTGGCCAAACCAGAAATCATTAAACTATTCCAAGCAACAATCATTTTAGTATCTGTTACCGGAGGAATACGTCCTGGCCAATTATTTGTTTTTGCACCTTGATTATTGATCGCAGGTTCAAAGGTTTCTAAGCTGTCTCTAGAACTCCCATATCGTTTGATAAATAACTTATCTAAAATATTTTCTATACTATCTGAAAGCTGTCCCCCTTGACGACGTTGTAAAACATTTTTGCCTTCAAAATTCCCCTCAATAGAAAGGGTAAATACTTCCGTTAATTCCGTTAATTCTGCGGGGGTTAATTCCTGTGCAAGTTGTTGATATTCCCACACATAAAATGCCCCTTCTTCTGGTTCTTTTTCCTCAGAAGACGTAAAATTATCCGCATCTTGGGCCGCATAAAAATAACCTTGAGGGGCCGTCATTTCCCGTTTTAACCATTCTACCGTACGGATGATCCCCCGTTCAAAGGCCGGTTCCTCTTGACCCAAACTCCACAAATTTGCCAAATATTCGACAATTTGCCCATTATCATAGAGCATTTTTTCAAAGTGAGGCACTGTCCAGGTGGAATCTACAGTATAACGATGAAATCCCCCCCCCAGATGGTCAAAAATGCCCCCTAAAGCCAAATCTTGCCCCCGTTGACTGCTTAATTCAATGCGTTGCTCTTGATCCCCAAAAGGTAAACAGGTTCCTTGTAAGACCAAATTACTATAAGGAATCATCGGAAAACAAGGACGGCCAAAATCATCCGAACTGACCTGAATTACTTGACTATTGATTTCAATGCCATGATAAAGCAGTTGAGGATCATTTAATTCTGTATTACTAATAGGAACAATAACAGATTGTTGTAAACTTCTGAGAATTTCTGTTTTAAACCCCTTAAGTTTTTCTTTTTCAGTATCATAAAAACGGCGAATTGATTGTAAAACTTGTAAAAAACCAGGCCGGCCATAACGGGGTTCTATGGGGAAATAAGTTCCCCCATAAAATGGCACTAAATCTCCTGGAGTCAGGAAAACATTGAGGGGCCAACCTCCCTGTATCCCCATCATTTGTACCGAACTCATATAGATACTGTCAATATCCGGTCGTTCTTCCCTGTCAACTTTAATGGGGAGAAAATTGTCATTGAGGTAAGTAGCGATCGCCAAATCTGAAAAAGCTTCCCCTTCCATCACCGTACACCAGTGACAGCTAGAATAACCAATAGAGAGAAAAATGGGCTTATTTTGGGCTTTCGCGGTTTCTAAAGCTTCTTTGTCCCAATACCACCAATCAATGGGGTTATCAGCGTGTTTCCGTAGGTAGAGACTTTGGGTATTGGCCAGACGATTCGGCATAATATAAGGTTTTATCGGGTAAATTTAACAGTTTTCTGACTTTATTAGAAGGCTGATAACAAAATATTGTGATAAGGAGGAATAGAGGAGTTCTGACAGTTTAGCAAACTTAGCAGATCCTTATCAAACTAATCCCTAATTGAGCAAATTTTTTTGACTTAAACCAGTATAATTTGGGATTGAATCAGCAAGTCATGGGGTAAATGATGGAATTTCAAAGAGAATTTTTTCCCAGCGTCCGCAAAACGATCATGCCACGGCCCTATTTTGTCCAGGAAACAGACATTCTTGGGCAAAGTGGCACTGCTTGGGCAGTAGATGCCTCGGTTTATGGAGACAACTACTATATTAATCGAGAACAGGGTTTAGTGGAAATCTATGAAGGGGGGCCAGCCCTCAGTTTTTATCATCTCATTCCTCGCAAAAATAAATACGAAAAAGAAGGGCTTTATCTGCGGTTAAAATTAGCTTATCGAACCTCAGAAAACGCTAACGTCAATATTCGTACTTTTTCAGGCAATCATGTTACTTTACTCAATAGTTTTTATGGGGATATGTATGATGATCCCAATACTTATTGGTGGGTAACAGATGATTTAACTATTAATATTAACTCAATTTTTTCTGGAGAAAAATTCTGGATTCAACGAGTTGATTGGGAATGGATGAGTAAAGAAGTCATTTATGAAGATGAAGTTCAAGACCAAAATACCCTGTTAAATCGTTCTTTTGAGGAGATAGAAAAGTTATATGCTGCTAAAGCTATTACTAATGATTCTGTGAAAAACTTCTTAATGGAAAATATCAAAAAAGATGATAACTTTGCCAAACGTTGTCTATTGCTGTTACGTCAAGATCAATTAATGGGTGAAGATCTCAGTAAACTGTTTGAAGATAGCGGCATAGAGTTATAAATTACTCCCTGTAGAGGCACTTCATGAATTGCCTCTACCCTCACGGTTTAATGTGATCCTATCCTGCTCTTTAGCCGTTCTTTACGCCCCCCTGATATAGTGAAGGGGAAACAGCGATCGCTTAGGGAGCAATAATCAATGGCTCGACATTTTTCCGTCGATAGCACCGATATTATGTATCGGGCTGATAAGTTGATGAGTGTTGCCTCAAATCGCTATCGAATTGTGGTACAAGTCTCAAAAAGAGCTAAACGCTGTCGTTATGAAGACAGAGATCAGATGGATACTCCTATGATGAAACCCGTTATCCGTGCCATTTTAGAGATGTCTGACGAATTTACAGAACCCGAAATTTTAGGAGATGAGCTTAATTAATCAAGGTTTTAACTGCTAAATCATGCCGCTTTTTGGGTTACTATAAATAACGGAGAGTGAGGCATCATTCCCCGAAATGCCTACTAAGCAGTAACCCCAAGCTGCCGCGAAAGTTTAATTCAGTGGGCAACTTATCACTGCAAGCGTCAACGGATGGTTTCATGACTGACCAACAAGCTGCTACACTCAATAATACAAACGATCAGCTTTCCTCATTGACGAATCAATGGGTTAATGGGTCAGAAAAAGACCGACTTTCTCTAATTCCCCAATTAATCGCTTTGGGCGAATTAGGTTTAGATTTTTTAATCACATTTTTGCAATCTTCCGAGTTAAGCCGTGTCAATGTAGTTCGCGGGAAGGTTTATCAGACTCTTTATCAAGTTAAATCCCCTAAAACGCAAGAATTTATCCAAAACTATGGTTTAGCAGGGGTTATTCCCTTAAAATCAGAGCGAAATATTGATTATCAACCCCTCAATCAGTTATTAATAGAACAAGATTTTCAAGAGGCAGATACCTTAACCAGATATCTCCTTTGTGAGTTGGCGGGAGAAGGGGCTGTCCAACGTAAATGGGTTTATTTTACAGAAGTTGAGCAGTTTCCGGTTACGGACTTATATACTCTCAATTCTTTGTGGTGGGTTTATTCAGAAGGCAAATTTGGCTTTTCTGTGCAACGAAAATTATGGTTATCTGTGGGGAAAGATTTTACTAAATTGTGGCCAAAAATCGGCTGGAAAAAAGAAAATAACTGGACTCAATTCCCGAATCAATTTACCTGGAATTTAAGTGCGCCTGTGGGTCATTTGCCTCTCTTAAATCAATTGCGGGGGGTTAGAGTTACAGCCTCTTTATTTGCTCATCCGGTTTGGACTGAAAATAACTGGGAATAACCTAACAAAAATTTTGCTAGGGGCGAACGTCAACCCTACTGATTTAACCATTGGTTTTAGGGGTTTGGGAATTATGTTGAAAATCAGGCTCTTTTTGTAAATTAGAGGGAGAAATTGCTTGAGTCAGAAGATAATTGAGAATAGTTCGTACAGCAATAATAACAATCAGTCGGGCAATATCATCCCAATGACTAGAGATCATTGTTTTTAAGATACTGGCACCTACTAAAAAACTTAACCCCAAAGAAAAAGAATAACCCATCGCTAAACGACTGCGTTGAAAAGCTTCCGTTGTTTGGGGTTTAAAAAGAAAATCTTTGAGGACAATAATTAATGCCCTGATTACACCAGAAAAGATGACAAATATTGCTAATAGTTGACAAAAACTGGTTAAAATTTCATTGCCAACTCTGACCAATAAAGCAAGATCTGAACTTATTGATTGAATCATCATCTCTCTATGTTTAGGGGAATAATAATAATTAAAATTGTAGGGGTCAACGGCCGTTGACCCCTACCTTTGTCTTTCACCTAGCAGTATTTCTTCTCAGAATTACGCCTTACTGTCTCGCATTAACTTAACAAACTTCTCAAATAAATAATCAGCATCATGAGGGCCAGGACTCGCTTCAGGATGGTATTGAACAGAGAAGAAAGGTAAGGTTTTATGGGATAAACCAGCCACTGTGCGGTCATTCAAATTGAGATGAGTAATTTCCACATCAGCCTCTAAAGACTTTTCTGTGACCGCAAAGCCATGATTTTGACTGGTAATTTCTACCTGTTGTAGTAACCCACAGGGTTGATTTAAACCACGATGACCAAACTTTAACTTAAAGGTTTCAGCCCCTAAAGATAGCCCTAAAATTTGGTGTCCCATACAGATGCCAAAAGTTGGTTTTCCTTCTTTAATTAAGGCTTTAGCTGTGCTAATTCCTTCCGTAACTGCCGCCGGATCACCAGGGCCATTCGATAAGAAAATTCCATCAGGATTATACTTTAAAATATCTTCAGGCGGCGTATTAGCAGGGACGACAATTACCCGACAACCATAACTCGCTAACCGCCGTAAAATATTGCGTTTAATACCAAAATCAACCGCTACCACCGTCAAAGGAACTTCCGTAGAATCAAGATTTTTTGGATTAAATTCCCAATGAGAATCGGTGGGCGTTGACCACTCATAAATCTCTTTTGTGGTAACTTCCTTAACTAAATTTAATCCAGCCATAGAAGGGGCTAATTGAACTTGACGCAACAACTCACCGGGGTCTAATATCTCAGTGGAAATAATCCCATTCATTGCCCCAGATGAGCGAATTTTGCGGGTTAAGGCCCTCGTATCTAACCCATAAATTCCCACAATATTATGGCGTACTAAATAATCAGGCAAAGATTCCGTAGACCGCCAATTACTCGGCCGATAAGTGATATTGCGGGCAATGACTCCTTTTACCTGGGGGCCGGCTGACTCCTCATCATCAGGGTTAACTCCCGTATTGCCCAATTCAGGATAGGTAAATGTTACCATTTGACCACAATAACTTGGATCAGTTAAAACTTCCTGATATCCTGTCATTCCCGTATTAAATACTACTTCTCCTACGGTCGTTCCTTTTGCTCCAAAGGATAAACCCTCAAAAGATGTCCCGTCAGCTAACACTAATAAAGCGGGTGTTGCCTTTGCCATTACCATAATCGTTAAGTTTTTGATACTGAAAAGAGATGAAACCGGACAGGGAACGATAGACTAGATCAGGCAACTAAATAAATCCCGATGCTCTAGTCATCTGTTGAGACAGATCAAACCCTAGGTTACTGGGGATTATCTTATCAGATGGTTCTAGGGGTGTTAAGGTAGAGTCGAACTGCCAAAAAGGTAGGTATAATCATGAGTCCCAAGAAATTAACCGACGACGACAAGCAAGAAATTCTTAAGCTTTATCGTCAAACGCCAGAAACTACCTCTACCTTAGCTGACCGTTATGGGGTCAGTAGTTCTACCATTAGCCGCTTTCTGAAAAATACTCTCTCGGATATGGAGTATGAGGATTTAATTCAGAAAAAACGGTTAGCTCGTACCCATAAACCAGAACCAGTACCAGAATTAGAATTAGAACTAGACCTAAAACCGGAACCAGTAACAGTACCAGAAGAAATCCCTCAACTGCCAGAAAAAGCAATAGAAGTCAAGGAAGTCAAAGCTGCTCCTGTTATCATTAAGAAAGAGTCTCCAGCAGCTATCCCAGAAACCCCCCCCATTACCTCCCAGAAACCCTCTCTTACCATCGAGAAACCTGCTTTGAGGTTTCCCGTCGAAGAGGATGATGATGATGATGGAGAAGACTTAGAAGAAATGGATGTTGTCGCCCTCGGAGAAATGTTAGGGGAAGACATTGATGATGAAGATGATGAAGATGATGACTGGGATGAGGATGATGAGGATGACGATGAGTCTGACTATAATCAATCCTTGTCTAGCCATGGAGATGTTCAAGTCTTACCCCTATCAGCAGCGACTTTTCCGAGAACTTGCTATTTAGTGATTGATCGCACGGCGGAATTAATTGTGCGGCCTTTGAAAGAATTTGCTCATTTGGGCCAAATTCCTACGGATGAACTGCAACAAAAAACCTTGCCCGTGTTTGATAATCATCGGGTTGCTCGTCGGTTTTCTAACCGTTCTCAGCGTGTGATTAAGGTGCCTGATGGCCGTTTATTGTATAAAACTTGTTCTTATTTGCAAGCTAAAGGAATTACCCGTCTTCTGATGGATGGTCAGATTTACTCCTTAGCTAACCACTCAGAAAATTAGCTGTCAGGATTTAATGATGATACTTTTGATGAATATTTTCTAAGATTAAAGCCATTAAAAAAAATGAGACTTCCGTAATTTCTAGGAAATAAAATAGAGATTTTTTAAGAATCAGACTTTGATCCCGAAGATCTGATAAAATTTTTGATGAAATAATCTAACTAAATTTAAATAACAAATAAGTTTTTTAAACAGAAATCGGTTAATGATACCAGAATGATTGGCTTGTGGGTAAAATGATAATAATCAAAAGATCGTGCTTATCTCAAGCAACCTTTAGCGGCAAGTCTTCAGCCCTAACATCTAGACAGAATTTTGTCTAGATTGGCTTAAATATAATCTGGTTTACCGCGATTAGTTCAGCCACTATTTTTGGGAGTATCCAACCCTAATATGAATATTAGCAATCTACTCCGACTCTATGAAAAAGGCATTCGAGATTTCCCTCAAATTGATCTTAGAGGGGTCGATTTGTCAAGGGTAATGCTGATCTCCGTAGATTTAACCGCAGCCAACTTAATGGGAATTAATCTCAGTCGCGGGTTTTTAACCAAATCTAATTTAAGCCATGCTAGTTTAAACTGGGCTGATTTAACCTACGCAAAAATGAGTCAAGCACAACTGATTGAAACCGATCTCACCAAAGCCAATTTGAGTGGGGCATTTATGGTTAAATCATCCTTAGTAAGAGCCAAATTAAGTGGGGCAGATTTATCCCATACCAATCTCCGATCTGCTGATTTATCCTATGCCAATTGTTGTGGGGCAAATCTTCAGCGCATTAACCTCCGAGAAGCCAATTTAAAAGGGGTTAATTTTAATTGGGCTAATCTTAAGGAAGCTCGTTTAAGCTCAGCAAATTTACAAGAAGTTTCCTTTTTTGGGGCAGATTTAAGTCGTAGTTTTCTCAAAGATGTAGATTTAAGTCATGCTGATTTAGAATGGGTAAATTTAAGTGAAGCACGATTAGGAAATAGTAATTTAGAGAAGGCAAATTTAAAAGGGGCCAATCTTCAAGGGGCCCGGTTACGTTATGCTAATTTGCGAAATGCTAATCTATCGGGCGCAAATTTAGCTGATGCGAATTTAGAAGGGGCAGATTTGACGGGGGCAATCTTAGAAAAAGCTAATTTACAGAATACAAATTTTAGTCAAACCAATGGAATGACAACTTATTTAGAAACCAAGGCAGAAAAATCCCCTTTAGTTACCTCAAGTATTGAAAATTCCCAGGATTATGAGACTTCTTTTTCATTGTTCCAGCCAGGATTTGCCCTTTAAAATTATAAACTTTTCATAAGATCTTCAGTCATTTTTAGGTGATCATAGCTGGGAGATGACCTAATTTGTTATGATGAGAGGAGGGAATTCAACTAGGGTAAATTTTAAATATTTCCTTTGTGATAATTATTTAAAAGATTGCCTGTGGATAGAAAATTATGACAACGCAGCATCAATGTCCACTCTGTGCGTCCCCCCTATGGCCTCATGTTCGGGGAGGACAAATGGGGTGGTTTTGCCGCCACTGTGAACAAGAAGTTCCCTATAGTGTTGATAATAATGAAATAGAAACGGTAACAGCCGGGCAGGGACATCATCCCCATTACCCGCAAAAGGGATGGGTTAACCAAACGATGACAGGTAATTCCGAGCAAGGAGTTTTTAACTCACCGATACAAAATCCTTTCACTTTACGGGATTTGCTTCATACTGCTGTAACAGGAATTTCTCAATTTCTGCAAACAGATCGGGTCATCATTGCCCAACGGATGGACTCAGGAGGGATGACAGTGGTTGAAGAATGGCGAAAAAGACCTTGGAAAACCCTACAACACGCCAAACTTGGACAATTTCTGACCTTTGCCGATCTTCACACTTGGGAACAGGGAAATATAGAAGTGGTGGGGAATGTTCATCAAAACAGCCCTAAGCCAGCGAGTATGATGACTTTTGATAGCTTGTTTGAGGTCAAAGCTAAGGTAATTGTTCCCATTCTCCAAAATCGAGCCACCTTGACCCCTTTTGACCCTACTTACCCCAAACCAAACCGACGTTATCCTAGCACAGCCCAAAGCTTATGGGGGCTGCTGATCGTTCATCAATGTTCTGATTTCCGTCAGTGGACAGAGTCAGAAATTGGTTTATTATCTTTATTAGCAACTCAGATTGCCATTTCGATTCAACAGGATAGCTTTTATCAGCACCTCAATACTATTAATCAGAAATTAGAAACCATTGCTTTCCAAGACAAATTAACTCAAGTTGCCAATCGTCATTATTTTGAACAATATTTTGACGAAGAATGGCGACGCATGGCCAGGGAAAAAAAACCTTTGTCTTTGATTTTATGTGATGTGGACTTTTTTAAGCCCTATAACGATACTTATGGTCATCCAGAAGGCGATAGCTGTTTACAAGAAATTGCTAATGTCCTGAAATATACCTTACACCGTCCAGGGGATTTAGTTGCTCGTTATGGGGGTGAAGAATTTGTGGTCCTTTTACCCAATACCGAAGCATCTGGTGCGGTTCATCTGGCGGAGCAAATTCGGACCGCTGTCAAAGGATTAAAAATTCCGGCTGCTTCTCTTAATGTGAGTGATTATGTGACCTTAAGTTTGGGGGTAAGCTGTGTCATTCCTCGGCTAGAAATGTCTACTAAACTGTTATTAAATCAAGCAGATCAAGCTTTGTACAAAGCCAAAGATCAAGGACGTGATCGCATTGTTTTATATCATCCCAAAGAGACATTTTGGACTACCTCATCCGACTTTATGCAGCCTGTGGTAAAGCTTGCCGAAAAAAATGAGCCTTCTAGTCCGACAGATTTATTGAAAAGCTATGTCGCTTATTTTGTGAGTCGTGGCATCAAAATTAATAGTCCCACGGAAGGAATTTTGCCTTTTGATGGGTTAGTTTATCAATACGAGGGCTATCATCAAGACTTTTTAAATGTCTGGCATAAATTTGAGCAGCGATCTGATTATCAACAACTTTCTTTACAAGGAGATACCTACGCTTTTGGGAATTTTTTAACAGGAAACTATCAAGTTAATGAATGCGCTCGTTGTAATTTACCTCTAGTTACCACGACCGGGAATATTTATGATCTACCAAGTTGTACATTATGCTTAGAAAAGCCTAGTTCAGATCAGATTAACAAGATAGATTATCGGGATAATTCTTCTGCACTTTTAAAGGTTTTAGTAATTACAAAAGATAGTCAAAACCGGCAAAGGTTAAAGTTATGGTTGAATAAGAATCAAATAGATGTCCAGTTTCTTCATGAACCAAAATCTATTTCTTCCCTGATGCTTTCTGAGTCAATAACTGCTGTAATTATTGATAGTGATATTGATGAAAATACAGCTAAAAATTGGGCTAAATATCTTCATCAACAGCCCAAATTAGAAGGGGTTCCGATTATTGCTTTGAGCGATCAAGTAGGTGAAGGAATACCTTGGGTAAGTCGTAAGCTACAAGTAGAAGATTATCTGTTAACGCCTTTAAATGGGCATAATTTAGCTGATTATTTACGTTATTTATCTCAGGTGCGTCCTTCCTGCAAGTCAACGGAGATTTATTGGTTTCCCCGTTAGTTGCAAAAATCTTGCCTAAATTGATTAACTTGTGTTATGATTATAAGCCGGACACAAGCGGACGTGGCGGAATTGGTAGACGCGCTAGATTTAGGTTCTAGTGTCTTTGGCGTGAGAGTTCGAGTCTCTCCGTCCGCATTAATTAATTGACTGATACCACAAAACTGCAATTTTGTCAAGCTTCGATTATGGAACATCCTAGTCATCAATTCGGTCAATAATGAAGCAATAGCGACTCAGCGCGGATTGAGAATAAAAATATAGACGATTTTTATGCCGCAACTTAAACAAATTGGAATTAATTTACTGGTTGGATTAGGTGGGATTATCTTTGCCTTAGTAATTGGGGAAATTGGGTTAAGAATTGTCGGTATTTCTTATCCAAGTTTTTATCAAGCGGATGCAAATCGAGGCCATGCTTTAATCCCAGGAATATCAGGATGGTGGACTCATGAAGGAAAAGGATGGGTTTCAGTTAATAAACAGGGATTACGAGACAAAGATTATACTTTAGAAAAACCACAAAATACGTTTAGAATTGCTGTTTTAGGAGATTCTTTTGCGGAAGCAATTCAAGTTAATGCTGACAAAACTTTTTGGTCATTGATTGAAAATAAATTGCCTCAATGTCAAGCATTTAAGGGACAAAAAATTGAGGTAATTAATTTTGGAGTGGGTGACTATGGTACTGCACAAGAATTAATGACACTGAAAAATAATGTAGTGAAATATTCCCCTGATTTAGTTATTTTAGCTGTGTTTACGGGTAATGATATTATTAATAATTCAAAAGTTTTAAGTCCACCGGATCGCTTTAGTCCCTTTTTAGTTAAACAAGACGGAAAATATGTTCTTGATACATCTTTTAAGGAGACAGAAACCTATCAATGGCGTAATAGTTGGCCGAGAAGATTAATTTTTTCCATTGTTAATCATTCTCGAATTCTTCAGGTAATTAATGAAGCAAGAGTTGCCATGAAAAATCAGCGTAGTATCTTAGGAAATGAGGGAAAACCTGAGAATAAAGATGTTGTGAACTATCTTGATTTTACCCCTGAACTTTATGGTAATTCTAATAAAGATTGGCAAGATGCTTGGGACATTACTGAAAAACTAATTACTTTAATTCGAGATGAAACAAAAGTCCTCAATTCTGATTTTTTAGTAGTAACATTAAGTAACCCGGCTCAAGTTTATCCTGATCTTTCTTTGCGAGAAAACTATTTTAATCAAGAAAAGATTACTAATGAATTTTATCCTGATGAACGCATTGCTAACTTGGGTAAAAAAGAACAATTTGAAGTGTTAACATTAGCCCCATTATTACAAGCTTATGCTGATCAAAATAAACAGTTTTTACATGGATTTGATAATACAGTAATGGGTAGTGGACATTGGAACGAATTAGGACATCAATTAGCAGGTGAATTGATTGCTGATAAGGTTTGTTCTCAACAATAAATAACGCGATAAAATTGAGAATAATAAATCAAGTTAGTAGTTGGTAATTTAGCCCTATAATTGTATAATAATAATCCATTCTTCTTGAACTTCTGCAATAAGATTACCAGGAAGAGAAGAAGTCCGAGATCGCCTGGGTGCATCAATCAAATTAACCATAGCTTCTATTTGCTCAAAATTTGGTTGTTGAGTGCCAAGTTGTTGCAAAAATTGGCGCATTATTCGCCGTTGCAAAGCTAAGGGAACTGTGCGTAAAATTAGATGATTTAATTGAGTTTTGTTAGGGGAAATTACCTGAAGTAAAATATTCTTTGCTTCCGTTTCTAAATAATCAGATTCTGCTTTTAATATTTCGGCAGTTTGAGATAAATTATTTTCAATATTAGGATTAAAATTTTCTTTTAAATAAGGTAATAATTGCTGACGAATACGGTTACGAGCATAGTCAATATTAGCATTAACAGCATCTTCCCAAATTGGGATCTGAAACTGTTGACAAAAGGCCAAAGTTTCAGCACGGGAAACATTTAATAAAGGACGAACTAAATTGATTTTATCAGTTAAAGGACGTTTCCAAGTTAAGGCACCAAGTCCCGTCGTTCCCGAACCTCTTATTAAATTATAGAGTAAAGTCTCAGCGCGATCGCTTAATGTATGTCCTGTAACAATTTCTGTAAACTCATTTTCTTGAGCAATTTCTATTAATGCTTGATATCGCCATTCTCTTGCTGCTGCTTCCGTTTCTTTCATGGTTGAGGCAATTTTCAAATAAAAAGATATCCCCCAATTTTGAGCTAATTCTTCTACATGATCAGCAATTCCAATATCAGAGGCCCACCCATGATCACAGTGAGCAATTGCTATTTTCCAAGACCATTTTGATTGTAAATCATTCAAAAGTTTAAGTAAACAAAGAGAATCTTGTCCTCCTGAAACCGCAATTAAGAGATGATTATTTTTAGGTAATAAATCCCTGTCTTTTAGGGTTTGATGAAGTCTAGCATGAAGTGGTGTCCACATTTTACGCTTAGTTAATATTAAATAGACTATAATAACATGATTTAACGAGGTACTTTTAGCAAAGCATCAGCAATCACTTGAGCATCTGCACTAGATAAACAAGCATTTTCACTAATATGACGTTTCCATGCTTTTGTCCCTGGAACACCTGCAAAAATAGCTAATAAATGACGACTAATACTATGAAGTTTGACCCCACGACTCACCCAATAATCAATATAAGGGAACATCCTTTCTATAACCTCATGACGAGTCGGAGGTATGACATTTTGCTGATAAATATCTCGATCTACTGTAGCAAATAAATAAGGGTTATCATAAGCTGCTCTACCAATCATAACCCCATCTACAAACTGTAAATGATCTCTCACTTGTTCAAGATTAATAATACCCCCATTTATCTCAATAAAAAGCTGAGTAAACTCCTCTTTAAGACGATAAACATCCTCATATCTTAAGGGAGGAATATTGCGATTTTCTTTAGGACTTAAACCCTTTAACCAAGCTTTTCTTGCGTGTACCGTAAACCGTTGACATCCTGCTTCGGAAACAACCCGAACAAAATGAGCCATATCTTCATAATTATCCTGCTCATCAATGCCAATTCTATGCTTAATTGTAACGGGAATATTAACTGCTTGCTGCATTTTTTCAACTGCTTCGGCCACTAATTCAGGGTTGGCCATTAAACAGGCCCCAAAATTACCACTTTGTACGCGATCGCTAGGACAACCTACATTCAAATTAACTTCGTCATAACCCCAATCTTCTGCAATAACTGCACATTCTGCTAACTCTTGAGGGTTATCTCCTCCTAACTGCAAAGATAAAGGTTTTTCTTCAGGAGAAAAGTTCAAAAGTTTTGCTTTATCACCATGTTTTATTGCTGCGGTGACAATCATTTCCGTGTATAGTAGAGTATGATGGGTAATTTGACGCATAAAATAGCGAAAATGGCGATCAGTGTAGTCCATCATCGGTGCTACACTCAAAGGGTTAATCTGGCAATTTTGATTGTTGTTCATAAATTCAATTTTATAATTGATCAGGATCAACCCCTAAACTTCTCAGTTTTTCTTCTAATTTTTTAGTTCTTTCTTGTGCTTGTAACGCCCTTTCTTCTGGGGTTAAATAGCGTTTTCCATCTTGATCATACCAATATAACCATTCTCTTTTAATACCTTGATAGGTTCCAATTTCTTTACCTATTCCTAAATTTAATTCTGATAACCAAATTATCTCCCCTGGTAATAATTCATAATTACCATTATTTAATTGATACACTTCTAATCTGGGTTTTCTCTTACGCAATGGATTATAAATTACATAATATAAAATTCCCATCTCGGCATAAAAATCTTTTTTTTCTGTATATTCTTTACGTCTTGTTTGGGAAACAACTTCTAAAGCTAAAATAGGAACTTTCTGTTCTTCCCATAAGACATAAGATAAGCGTAAATCTTCATCAATAATGCGGGGAACACCAATACTTAAAAACCCATCAGGGACAATGGCAGGTTCATTCGGATCATAATAGATTCCCATATCAACCCCAAAATACCAATCTTGTCTTTCTGACCAAATTAAGGCAAGAATAGTTTGAAGAATATGAGGAATTAAGTCTTGTAATTGATTATCCACAGGAGTATCATCAGAATCGGGTAAATCTTCAGCAGAAGGAAGACAATGGCGAGGATTATAGTTTAATAGCATCTTATTATTTAATTAACTCAGAAAGATTGAAATTAGTCAGAGAGTGTTGGGGTTTTAGGACTTTATTAACTTAATTATAGACACAACAATAGATTAAGCGATCGCTGTTTTAAGGGGAGAGGAAAACTCAAAAATCTCAACCCTGAGACAAAATATAGATGCCAAAGTTACCTATAATGGAATAAAGCCGGATTTTGAACAATCATCCATCAAACCTTTGAAGGTTAAGGCCCATTATGACTACCATCGATCAAATTCCACCTGCGGCCAAAGCTGAGGTGATGATCTATCAACCTTACTATCACAAAGATAAACATAAAATTCTTCCCTATGCTATCTCTTTGTACTCCCAAGGTCATCTCGAAGGACAACGACGCATTGAAGGAGGCCAAGGTATCCCTTTTGTTGCTTCCTGGTATGTGTCTAAGCTACCCTCTGAATTAACCCGTTGTCGAATGCAGTTTGATGGACAAGCAGAATTAAGCTATGAAATCACCATTCTCAATGCAGAATTCATCGACCATCTGATTGAAGTCCTGAAAACTTTTCAAGCAGCCAACTCAGTAGATTTCCCTCAAGGATTCTATCGCAAGTTGCTACACTGTGAAGAATCAGCCTCGTGACCCATTAAACGATAAGGAGTAACAGGGTGGCACAGTCAGCCAAATATTTATTAGTCGGGTCAATAGAAGCCTATAGTGGTAAATCAGGAACCATCCTAGGACTGGCCCATCAATTTCAAGCAAAAGGATTATCCTTTGCTTATAGTAAACCCCTCGGTACTTATTCGGAGGATAGCCAAACCGAAGCCGATGTACAGTTTATCTCTGAGGCTTTAAGTTTACCAGAGGAGCGAGTGCGATCGCCTCTTATCTCCCTAGAAGACAAAACCGTTGAAAAACGCCTGACGGGAGAAGATACAACAAATTATAGCCAATTATTACAGCAACAATTATCCGATCTTGCGGTTGATGTGGCGATTTTAGAAGGGGCAGGGACACTCTGGGAAGGCAGTTTATTTGGCCTATCCCTTGGGGATATGGCCCAAACCCTAGACGCGGCCATTTTGCTGGTGGCCCGCTATAATTCTCCCTTAGTCGTTGATAGTATCTTAAAAGCCAAGGCAGAATTAGGCTCTCATCTGATCGGGGTGTTAATTAATGATATTCCCACTGAAGCCCTAGAAGCCACTCGCACTTTGGTCAAACCCTATCTAGAGAGTCGGGGAATTACGGTTTTAGGGTTGTTGCCGTCGAGTCGTTTACTGCGGAGTGTCAGCGTCAGAGAAATTGCTCACCAATTAAACGCCCAGGTTTTATGCCGTAGCGATCGCCTAGACTTAATGGTAGAAAGTCTCACCATTGGGGCCATGAATGTTAATTCCGCCTTAGAATATTTCCGTCAAGGACAAAATAAGGCAGTTGTCACGGGAGGCGATCGCACAGATTTACAACTGGCTGCCCTAGAAACCTCTACCAGTTGTCTGATTCTGACGGGACACATGGCACCTCAACCATTAATCATCAGTCGGGCCGAAGATTTAGAAGTTCCCATTCTTTCAGTGGATCTTGATACCTTAGGCACTGTTGAAATTGTTGATCAAGCCTTTGGGAAAGTGCGACTGCAAGAAAAAATTAAGGTTAGCTGTATTCAGGAATTAATGGGAGATGCTTTTGAAATCTCTCAATTAATGGACAAATTAGGACTTTAGCCTTATGGGAGAAATATCCTAAATTATAAGGAAAATCAGTAATTTTCCGTCTTTTTGTGGCCAGTCCCCCCAGAGAAATCAGGCTAATATTGTAAAGTAGTAGTCTGAATACTCTTTTTTGACCAAACTAACCATGAAAAAATTACCCTTAGTCCTACTGATGAGTTATCTAGCTCTGACATTAGGCGGGTGTGGCTTGTTCCAAAAATCTGAGGAACCCTCAGAAGAGCCTCCTGTCGCTGAATCTCCTGATGATGGGTCTAAAAAAGCGGGAAAAACCCCTGAAAAAACCGACGAAACCGCAGTTACTCCCCCAGCACCTCCTACAAATAACTTAATTCCCTCTACTGATCCCAGTACCCGCCGCAACGAAATCAAAAAACCACAAAATAAAAATAACCCCTTTGCTTTTCTACCCTTGGCACCAGTGGTTAAAGGGAAAACCGATACTAGCGGTGTAACTAATACTAAGCCTGGGTCAAGTGGTGGCGGAGCGACTAATGCTGCTGCTGGGTCAAGTCGTGGCGGGGTAACTAATGCGGTGGCTGTTGAAAGTCGCTGTCAAGCTTCATCTTCCGTTGTATCTTCCGTTCCGCCTTCCATTCCAGAACCGAGCTTACCCATTCCCAATGAAGCGAGAGGGGTATTTGTCTCAGGTGTCGTTAAGTTTAATGGAAAATCAGTGGCTATTGTTAAAGTCCCCAATGAAAATGTGGCCCGTCAGGTAACAGAAGGGGCCGCCCTCTCCAATGGACAAGTACGGGTTAAATCTATTAATGGCAATAGTCTCCAACCTTATATTGTCTTGGAGCAGTATGGGTTAAATGTATCCCGTGCTGTGGGAGAACCAGCAGAAGAGCCAGTCCAACCCCCTACCCCTAAGGCTCCGCCTATTGCCCCCCCAGAACCGAGTGGCTATGGCACAGTCAATAATATTGTTTTACAAGAAGTCGAGATTAAAGATGAAAATTCAGCTAATCCACTCGTTAACGGAACACTCTGTAATTCAGGAGAAAAAACTTTGCAAGTTTCGACTCTGACTTTGCAAATTTCAGAGAAAGGAACCAAAAAAATTATTAGCAGTATGAGAGTTGAATTAGCAGCTACTTACACCATTGAACCTGGAATACAGGCTGAATTTGATGGTCGAATCGGCTCGAATGACAATTCACAGAAATCTGAAACCGGCCTTCGAGGTCGTCAAAAAGGTGATGTAACAATTACTTTAACAGATTGGTCTTAAAAACCAATAATTAACACCATGAAACAAGAGCCAGAACAAATCACTTATCCTAATTTACCCTTAGCTATCTATCGAGAATTAGCGGCTCATTTACGCCAAATTGAAGGGATTATCATTGACTTAATTCCTCAACAATCTCAACAGTTTGATTATACTCAAAGCCAGGTAGATCATCTACAACTTCACTATCCCCTTAATCTCTCATCTGATGCTAAACAACAGATAGATACAATTCTGAATTATTATGCTCAAAGATATGGAGATTATGAGCGTAAAATCCTTACAACTCTTTCCTAAATTTCTGTTCTAACTCCTCGCGCTTTTATTTGACCATCTATCATCACACCCTAAATATAATTATTATTTATACTTTCAAGAGATAGACAAAATGTCCATTGAGTGTAGTGATTTTGTTGATATGGTTAAATTATAGATTGTAGGTTGTAGGTTGGGTTGAGGCACGAAACCCAACAAAACGCCAATCCTGGTACACAAAATTAGCTGTGTCAGTGACCTTAACCCTAAAGAGTTAAGCTAGATAAACAAAGGTTGCCTACGCAACCAAGAATTTAGTCCGCGAAGGCGGACTTAGTTCTTGTAGAATTAGGCTTTAGCCTATTATTAATTATAACCACATTGCAGGTTTATTATATGCCTGAATCCCCAGAGAATCCTGAAAAGCAAACAGTAGAAACAGTTCAACAAACAACGGAAACGTTAGCTAAGTTTGTGCAATGGATAGCTGAATTAATTCGTAGACGTAACTGGTTTACTTTACTGTTATTGATTAATGTTGTCCTAATTTTATTTTGTACACCAGAGGGAATAGTTCCTAAGTTTTTAGACACTACATTTAGTATCACACTTCCAGAAGTTTATTCCTCCGTTTCGCTGGAAGTTGACTCATGTGAGTCAGCAAATCAACCATCCTGAATCTCAAGTACAAGCGGTTGTAGCCTTTGCTAAGGATCAACATTTCTCTCAAGCGATCGCCTCTGCCAACCAGATGACGAATTCCTCTCTCAAAGCCAATGCCTTAAGTGCCATTGCCGAAGCCATTGGCAATCTCAACCAACCCGATAAAGCCGCTGAGTTGCTCAAAGAAGCGATCGCCTCTGCCAACCAGATGACGAATTCCTCTCTCAAAGCCAATGCCTTAAGTGCCATTGCCGAAGCCATTGGCAATCTCAACCAACCCGATAAAGCCGCTGAGTTGCTCAAAGAAGTGATCGCCTCTGCCAACCAGATGACGGATTCCTCTGACAAAGCCGATCCCTTAATTGCCATTGCCGAAGCTGAGGCAAACCTAAAAAATTGGGGACAAGCACTAAAAGCGAGTCAAAAATGTCCGAGTAAAGATTGTGAGGTGGAGTTGTTGGCGAAGATTTTAACGGTTTATGCAGAACAACAGCATCCTGAGTTGAAGAAGGAGGAGAAGTCTGAGGAGTGAGGTAGGTATCAAGAAAATAATTATAATTAGAGAATCGCCCTTAATTCAAGAGAAAAAGGAATGACTGAACTTTCATTAGACAAAAATCTGCTCAAAGAAACCCTAAAAACAGCAATCCTAGAAATCATCCAAGAAAACCCCGATGAATTTCAGAAATTACTGACAGAAGTTATTGAAGATATCGCTATGACACAGGCCATAGAAGAAGGAGAAAAAACTGAATTAGTTGATAGAGATAGTATTTTCAACCTGCTAAATCGAGAATCATGAAAACTGAATTTAGGAAAAGTTTTGAAAAAGACTTAGCCAAGTTACGGAATATCAGCTTAGTACATAAAATCAGACAAATCATTGAAGATGTTGAGAATACAGATAGACTCGAACTATTGACAAATATCAAAAAACTCAAACACAAGGGAAATTATTATCGGATTCGAGTAGAAGATTACCGCATTGGTATTTCTTTTCAAGATAATACTGTTACTTTTGTAAGAGTTTTGCATAGAAGAGAAATGTATAGACACTTCCCCTAGTTAAATCTAAAATTCCGGAGGCATGGAATGAACACTGTAGTTAATGTCATAGAACCACGCTTATTAAACGTTCAAATTACCGAAGATGAAATTATTGGTGATGGACAAGGGATACATTGGCCTGATATAGATGAGGATATTAGTGTCTCAGGAATGTTAACAGGTTCGCCAGCACGTCGTCCCCATAAGAAAACAACTGTAGCTGCTTAAATTCTATTCAATGACTAGGGGTCAACGGCCGTTGACCCCTACTTAAACTAGACTCCTTGGTTGATATAAGGCTAAATAAAGGTAAAGTAATTATAAATCATGCCCCAAACCATTTAAGGGTATAGAAAAATACTGTTTTCAGGTCTAATGGCACTATGACAATTCGTACTATTGCGACAACGCCTTTTGACGATCAAAAACCAGGAACCTCTGGACTCCGTAAAGCTGTCCCTGTCTTCCAAAAGCCTCATTATTTAGAGAATTTTATTCAGTCTATCTTTGATAGTTTAGACGGTGTTGAGGGGTCAACCCTTGTAGTGGGAGGTGATGGCCGTTATTATAACCGCCCAGCCATTCAAATTATCCTCAAAATGGCAGCGGCCAACAATATTGGACGCATTTTAGTGGGATGTGCGGGCATTTTTTCGACCCCGGCTGCCTCTACTGTTATTCGCAAATATAACGCTTTGGGGGGCATTATTCTCTCCGCAAGTCATAACCCTGGTGGCCCTGATGGAGATTTTGGGGTTAAGTACAATGTGAGCAATGGTGGCCCTGCCCCAGAAAAGGTCACAGATGCCATTTATGACCGCACTAAAGCTATTACAGAATACAAAATACTCGAAGCGGCAGACATTAATCTTGATCGCCCTGGTTCCTTTAAATTAGGGACTATGGATGTGGAAGTTTTGGACTCTGTAGTTCCCTATGTGGAGTTAATGCAGACGTTATTTGATTTTGACAAAATTAAGGCTCTCCTGAGTTCTGGCAAGTTTAGAATGTGTATGGACTCTCTCCATGCTGTCACAGGCCCTTATGCTCATGCGTTGTTTGAGAAACATTTAGGGGCCCCCACAGGAACAGTACAAAACGGCACACCCTTAGAAGACTTTGGGGGAGGACATCCTGATCCTAACCTGGTTTATGCCCATGATCTTGTGGAAATCATGTTCGGAGATGATGCCCCAGATTTTGGGGCCGCTTCTGATGGAGACGGCGATCGCAATATGATCTTAGGGCGCAATTTCTTTGTTACCCCTAGCGATAGTCTGGCAGTCTTAACCGCTAATGCTACCCTAGTCCCTGGTTATAAGGATGGTTTAGTAGGGGTGGCCCGTTCTATGCCTACCAGTGCCGCAGCAGATCGCGTTGCTGAAAAATTAGGCATTGACTGTTATGAAACCCCGACGGGTTGGAAGTTCTTTGGCAATTTATTAGATGCGGGGAAAACCACCCTTTGTGGGGAGGAAAGTTTCGGGACAGGATCAAATCATATTCGAGAAAAAGATGGTCTGTGGGCAGTGCTTTTCTGGCTCAATATTTTAGCGGTTAAGGGTGAGTCGGTTGAAAAAATTGTGCGAGATCATTGGCAAGAATATGGACGCAATTTTTATTCTCGCCATGATTATGAAGAAGTGGAGTCCGGCCCCGCTAATGAATTAATGAAGCTTCTCAGATCTATGGTTCAAGATATGACAGGAAAGTCTTACGGTGGCTATAAAGTAGCTTATGCTGATGACTTTTCTTATATTGATCCGGTTGATGGCAGTATCAGTCAAAAACAAGGCATTCGGATCGGGTTTACCGATGGTTCTCGGATTATTTTCCGTTTATCAGGAACGGGAACTAAAGGGGCAACTTTACGGGTTTATGTCGAAAGCTATGAACCTGATGCCAGCAAGCATAATGTGGATACCCAAGTAGCTTTATCTCCATTAATTCAATTAGCGGAAGAAATTGCCCAAATTAAGAAGTTTACGGGACGGGATCAACCCACAGTAATCACTTAATTAATTATACAAAAGATTGTAGGGGCGGGTTTTTTAGAGTAGTTATGATACTCAAAAATAGGTCAGATCAACCCGCCCTAGTTGTGTAATGAATCCTATTGAGAGTTTATGTTAATTTAGGAATGCCTTGTTTAACCAAGTTTTGTAGTAATTCTGTTCGCTTGGTTTGCTCAAAGACTTGTTTTAATTTTTGAGATAATTTTTCTAAATCTATTTTTTTATTCCCCGATGTATTAATGTCTTGTTCTTGGAAATATTCAACTAAACTTAAGCCAGCTAGACGGGTTAAATAAGCTGCACTAATGCCTTGGGTTACGCCCCCTGCTACATAAGTGACTGCATTGCTTTTTAATAACCCACTAATGGCATGGGTAGACAATTCAACTACTCCTAATTGTACCATTGCCTTAGCAATTTTGGCGGAAACAGTTTGTCCTTGAGCTAGGGAGAATTTTAGGTTATAAATATCACTTAAATCAAGAACCATTTGCGTATTAATTGCTGCCGTTGCTAATAAATCTAAAGCTGCAACAGGGTTCGCAAAGGCAGTTCCCGCAGCTATCCACTGATATTGTTCTATTATAGGAAGGGCGTGATCGCTTCTAATTTGATTGAGTATTTCTTTAGCTTGTTGTTTAATTTCTACTGCTTCACGCCAAATATTTCCCCAGATTAATTGTTGTCTTTCCTGTTCTAAAATAAGTTTAATTCGTGTAACTAATGGCTCAATTTTGGGCGGTTGATTTTCTATCCATTCTTGCTGTGATCCATCTGTTTGATATTGCCTAACTTTTAATTCAGTTTGAATGCCATTAATAGAAATAACATCTTCTGCTGGAATAATTGATTTTACCCGTTGCTGTAATTGTTGTAGAATTAATACTCTTTCTTCAGGAATATATTGATCTTGTTTATTGAAAACAATTAAACAGCGTTGATGATTTTGCTGTAATTGTTGAATTATTTGCCATTCAGATTCTGTTAAATCTCCTGTGGTTAAAAATAAAATTAAATCTGAAATAACTGGTTTATTTTTGTCATCTATTAGTAAGTATTCACTGTCTATAAAGTCAAGATTACTATCTATATTTTGAGCTATTAATAAGGATTTTAATGTTGTTTTTCCTGTTTTTGTTCCTCCAACTAAACCAAGAGAAACAACTGATTGATTAAATCTGGTTGGTAATTGGCTTGATTTTTGTTGTAGACTAGAGATGTTAAGATTGGGCCATTCTTTAACTATATAATCTAATAGGGTTTCTGTCTTGGCGATCGCCTGATTTGCATCTTCTAAGGTTAAGGGAGAAATTGGTTTAAGAATTGGCAATTCTTGTGTTTTTTGTTGCCACCACCAGACTCCACTTCCCAGGGCCATTAATCCCAAGAGTCCCCATTCTCCGAATGCTAAAATCTCTTGATGAAGACTTTCCCCAAGCCATAATAAAAAGGAAAGACCAACACCAGCAACCAAAATCGGTTTGTTTAGTTTAACCGCCATTTTTTTACCTATAATCACCCTTATTTTGATTGTACTCCTCCCATGGCCGATCTTCAATCAATCTCAAGGGAATATTTAAGACTGCCAAGCTTTCTTAATCTTATTCCAAACACTAGAAATTGATTCTTCGATCTCCTTCTTAAAATACCATTGTTGAAAAGCTTTTTCATAGGCTTGCCCTTCAGTTTGCAGGGTTTTCCAACTATCTAAAGCCAGGGGTAATCCTAATAATAACAAGAGGTATAGTGACCAAGATAAGGTACCAGCAGCCAAAAAATTGAGCAACAGTAAAAAAGCATTAATAATCAAATACTTGACAGTTTTTTGCTTTAATTGTTCCCGTCGATACTGCTCAAACTCCGTTCGTTTCTGTTGACGTTGTTTTTGGGATAACCAATCTTGTTCAGCAATTTGTAGAGATTCTGGATCAATCTCTAATTCTGCCGCAATTTCCCAAAGTTGGGTACGAGATAACTCCTCGGACTCAGTTTTGCGGGCGATCGCCAAGTGCAGAATTTCTTGAACCTCTTCCTTGCGATAAGATTCAGGGGGTTGTACGTCAGAAGCAGACATAATGATACTAAGATTGGCTAAGTCTTCCTTAATTTTATATGATCAACTCATCCGTGGGTTTATTCAGTATGTAAACCAAAAAAAAAGGGGCTATTTACTGCTGAAACAATAAATAACCTTTGCTGTTGTATGCACCCGCTTTTTGAATCCTGTATATATTATGTCTGCTTAATCCCTTAGCCTCAATGGGGAAGATCACCTCCAAGATGTGATTATTATCATCGCTAAGTTAAAGATAAGTTCCCGAAAACGAGCAGCACCATTGTAAAATAAGCAGCTAGGGATTAAATCGTCCCTAATTAAGCTAATCTTGTAAAGCATTCGGAGAGAGTTGTGGACTTAACGCGCATTCCGGCCCAACCGAAACCTGGTTTAATCAATGTATTAATTGAAATTCCTGCAGGGAGTAAGAATAAATACGAATTTGACAAAGATCTTAATGCTTTTGCCTTAGATCGGGTACTCTATGCCTCAGTACAATATCCCTATGACTATGGGTTTGTGCCTAATACCTTAGCGGATGATGGAGATCCCTTAGATGGAATGGTGTTGATGGATCAACCAACTTTTCCTGGTTGTGTGATTACGGCCCGTCCCATTGGGATGTTAGAAATGATTGATGGTGGCGATCGGGATGAAAAAGTTCTCTGTGTTCCCGATAAAGATCCTCGTTATTTTGGAGTCAAGTCTCTCAAAGATATTGCCCCTCACCGCTTAGACGAAATTGCCGAATTTTTCCGTACTTATAAAAACCTAGAAAAGAAGGTGACAGAAATTCTCGGTTGGAAAGATGTAGAGGCCGTACTTCCTTTAGTTGAACAATGCGTCAAAGCAGGAAGTAAGTAAATTTTTAACGGAGAGGGAAGATAGGGAAGACAAAAAGCTGTAGGGGGCCATTAGATAACAGCACTTACACAGTCGCCTTATCTGTAGGGGGAATTCATGAATTTCCCCTACTATTAATTTATTTACGATAGTTTAATTGCTCTTTTTTTCAGAAACCATTACCATCTCAATAGAAGTCTTTATTCATTTCTGACACCTATGTTAGTCAAGTCTACCACTCGTCATGTTCGTATCTATACTGCCGAAATTCAAAAAAGTGAATTAGTTCCTAGTGAGAATATGCTCACTCTAGATGTTGATCCTGATAATGAGTTTAATTGGAATGAAGATGCCCTACAAAAATTGTATCGTAAATTTGATGGGTTAGTTGAAGCTTGTAGTGGAGAAGAACTAACAGATTATAATTTGCGTCGTATTGGTTCAGATTTAGAACATTTTATTCGTTCACTACTACAAAAAGGCGAAATTAGTTACAATCTCAAAAGCCGTGTGCTTAACTATAGTATGGGACTTCCTAAACTGGAAAGCCCAGAAACCGAAGGCAAATATAATCTGTAAGTTAGATGACAGAATCTTCTGAGCCTAAATCTACAAATATTTGGGACTATAAACCTTGGTGGTGTCAACCTTGGTCAATTATTTTGACGGGTATACTGTTAGTCAGTGGCCTTTGGTTGATCACCAAATTTATTTGGTTAACCCTAGGTTTAGCCTTGCTTATTATGATTTGGTGGGTATATTTTTTGCTCATTTATCCCCGAATGTTTAAAGAGTATTTAGAACACCAAACCCAATAAATTCCCAAAAATCCGTAGGGGCGGGTTTTTGTTAAAGTCTATGATTCCCACAAATAAGTTAAATAAACCCGCCCTATCCTAGATCATTACTTTTATTCTCAGTCTTGGGTTTTTACAAAAATTTATGATTAAAAAAGGAGAGAAAAGACTAAAATAAAAGCAGTCATCAGTCTCATAATTTTCATTCAATTTTTGTCAAAGCTAAACTATGGCCCCTTTACCTGAATATCGCCCCAAAAAACTCTCATTAGGTTCTCTAGAAACAGAAATTTTAGAAATTATTTGGGAGTTAGGGACTGCCACAGTTAAACAAATTCATGATCGTATTTTAGCTGATCCCGAACGAGAACTAGCTTATGCATCTGTGACTACTGTATTAAACCGTCTCACCCAAAAAGGATGGTTAAAATGCTTCAAACAAAATCGGGCATTTTCTTGGCAACCCTTAGTCTCCCGTGAACAAGCAAAAACCCTCCAAGCTTATGAACAACTTCAACAATTTCTAGCCATCAGTAACCCTGATATGGTAGCCTCATTTGCAGAGAGTTTGGATACGGCAAGCTTAGAACAATTAGACGCGATCGCCACTCGTTTACAAGCCATTCGTCGTCAACGGGAGAAACCATAGCCATGCATTCACTAATGATTTTAATGGCCTTATTTTTAGCTTGGGGAATACGGTTAAGTTTCCCCTTATCTCTGTTTCCTTGGATGAACCGTTGGCAGCGATCTCTGGTTTATTTTCTCGCTCCACCATTATTATTATTAATGACAGCTATTGCCGTTATTTTAATGGGCTATCATGGAGAAATGTTAGGCTGGCCAGCCACTCGGTTTAGTTATTTATTATCAATTATTTTTTTCAGTTTTGCCTTTATTAAATGGATACAATTAACCTGTCAAGGTTGGTATTCTACGCAAAAAATCCAACATTATCCACAAAAAACAATTAAAGGGTATAAAGCAAGAATTCTGGATATAACCTTTCCCTACAGCGCACAAATTGGCTTTTGGCAGCCTGAATTAGTCGTAAGTCAAGGACTTTTAGATACCCTAGATAATGCTCATTTAAACGCTGTTATCGCCCATGAACAAGCTCATGCTAATTATCATGACACCTTTTGGTTTTTTTGGTTAGGCTGGTTAGGTCGGATAACTTTTTGGTTACCTCACACAGAAACCTTGTGGCAAGACTTATTATTATTAAGAGAAATGCGAGCAGATCATCAAGCAACCCAAGAAGTTGATCCCTTGATTTTAGCAGAATCTTTATTAATTGTTGCTCAAGAAATCAATAAAATATCAATTTTAAATCCCTTGGGAGTGGTTGAGGCTGCTTTTCATGATATCAACACAGCAAACCGACTCAATGAAAGAATTGAAGCATTATTTAATGAGTCGGATAACTTAGGATTTGATAATTTTGATGGGCGTTTTATGTTGTTAACCTTACTTCCCCTATTTTCTATTCCGTTTCATTGTTAAAAGAGGGAATAGGAAACAGGCCACAGAAAAAATGAATAATGTTAAATAAAGCCGCCCTAATCGCTGTTAGTAAATAGTTTTCTAATACTCTTGAACTTCAGTAATTTCTCTATTTTGAGAACGACTAATAGGGGGGTTTTCCGTGGGTAAAAAAGCCCTGGGATTAACCGCTACTCCACCTTGGGGGCGAATTTCAAAGTGTAAATGGGGGCCGGTACTGTTTCCTGTACTCCCCATCTCCGCAATTTGTTCTCCTTGCTTAACCTGTTGTCCTTGACTGACTAAGATACGAGAATTGTGACCATACAAACTTAAACTGCCATCAGGATGATGCAATGTCACCAAATTACCATAGCCTTCTGGACTCCATCCTGTGAAGACAACAACCCCCGTAGCGGCGGCAAAAATCGGGGTTCCCATGGGGCCCGCAATATCAACTCCTGTGTGCATTTTATTAAAGCGTTTACCAAAACCCGAAGTCACAACCCCTTGGACGGGCCAAATATACCCTGTCAAGCTTTGCGGTGTTTGGGGTAAATGATGCCCAGAGGTATTCGATAATCGCTTCTGTTGAGAATTAGTTTCACCAGAAGCAAAGACTATATTATGACAAAGGAAGGAGATTCCAAGACTTACACCACTGATAAATAATCGATTGGATAAAAATTTCATAAACTTGTAGGTATTTCAGCATTGATCCCTTCACAATTTTTAAGAAAGTTAAAGAGTTGTTAAACACTGTAGCGGAAAGATGACGTTTGGTAAAGTCAAGCTCACTTACGATCTTCTCCAGAATATGGTATATCTAGGGAAAATTAGGCAAAAAAAACCCTTCTTTTGAGAAGAAGGGCAAAATTATTGATAGATTTGAAAAGTTAATGACTCTCATTAGTTGGTGCTAACTTAACATTTTTAGCTAGTCCCAGGATTTGTAAAAAGCGAATCGTCATCCAGGTAATATCAATTTCCCACCAAGCTAAACCATGACGAGCAGAATATTGATAAGCATGATGATTATTGTGCCATCCTTCCCCAAAGGTAAGTAACGCTACCCACCAACAATTACGAGAATTATCATTAGATTCATGACTCTGATAGCCAAATTTATGAGTGGCACTATTGACAAACCAAGTAAAGTGAAAAACGAGAACCAAACGGACAAAAATTCCCCAGATTATAAAGGGCCATCCTCCTAAGAAATAGAGAAACAGTCCCAAAATAATTTGAATGGGAACCATATAGGTTTGACAAAACTTAAAAAAGGAATCTTCACAGATATCTTGAGTGTAGCGAGGGATATCCTTATCAGCCGGAATTTGATGTAACATCCATCCCACATGACTCCACCAAAATCCTAAGTTAGAATCATGGGGATCTGGTGCTGTATCTGAGTATTTATGATGCATACGATGTAACCCCACCCACTGAATTACTCCCCCTTGACAAGCTAAGGTTCCACAAAAAACTAACAAGTATTCTAACCATTTAGGGGCTTGAAAACTGCGATGAGAAATCAAACGATGAAACCCTAATGTGATACCTAAAGCTCCTGTTATCCAGTAGAGAAGAAAGGTGACACCAACCGCTTCCCAGCTAAAATTACCAGGTAAAAAGGCTAACAAAGCAACTAGGTGAATCGAAGCCATGTAGAGAATAACAGACCATTCAAGGGGAAGTTTTTGAGATGTGGCAACAGTCATGTAATAACCTGAATATGAAAGTAATTGAACAAAACTAATCAGCGAAGATCCTAAATATCTTAACCCCTCAGTTAACACCAGACTCGATTATTAATTTTGAGTTTTTTGGGCAATTAAAATGCTGAAAATTAACAATAATTTGGTATAACTGAATGGGAGCCAATCGAGTCATGGGCCAAGAGTAACGACTTAAGTTGTAAATCGGTAATTATGAACAAGATTTTGTTTAGGGTTGACAAATGAACAATTTAATGCTGATTAAGGAAGCCGAAACTGCCCTTCTCCCGATTTTTTCGGAAATTGACAATAAGGTCAAGCAAAATCTCAAAAAAATCTTAGAAGCATTCCGTGAACATCGTCTTGGGGTTCATCATTTCACCAGTGTGACTGGTTATGGTCATGATGACTTGGGGAGAGAAACCTTAGATAAGATTTTTGCCCAGATTATGGGAGCAGAAGCCGCAATTGTTAGGGTACAATTTGTCTCCGGAACTCATGCGATCGCCTGTGCCTTGTTTGGGGTACTTCGTCCAGGGGACGAAATGTTAGCCGTTGCGGGCCCTCCCTATGACACCCTAGAAGAAGTCATCGGTTTACGGGGAAATTGTCAGGGTTCCCTTGTGGATTTTAACATTAATTACCGAGTATTGGGGTTAACTGATCAAGGAACGATTGATTGGGAAGGGTTAAAAACTGCCATCAACGATCGCACTCGTTTAGCTCTAATTCAGCGTTCTTGTGGTTATTCCTGGCGGCAAAGTTTATCGATAACAGATATTGAAAAAATTATTAAAATTGTTAAGGAACAAAATCCGCAGACGGTTTGCTTTGTGGACAATTGTTATGGAGAATTCATTGAAACCCTAGAACCCACAGCAGTTGGGGCCGATTTAATGGCGGGTTCTCTGATTAAAAATCCAGGGGGAACTATCGTCACTGCGGGGGGATATTTGGCGGGTAAAAAAGTTTTCGTAGAGGCTGCTGCTTGTCGGTTAACAGCCCCAGGAATTGGCAGTGAGGGGGGGGCAACCTTTGATCAAAATCGTTTGTTATTTCAAGGGTTATTTTTAGCCCCGCAAATGGTGGGAGAAGCAATTAAGGGTAGTCATTTAATTGCCTATGTTTTTGATAAATTAGGCTATCCGGTCAATCCTTTACCTTTGGTTCCCCGTCGGGATATCATTCAGGGGATTAAGTTGGGTTCTCCTGAGAAGTTAATGGCCTTTTGTCGTGCCATTCAAAGGCAGTCTCCTGTCGGATCTTATCTAGACCCCGTTCCCGCTACTATGCCAGGGTATGAAAGTCAATTAGTGATGGCTGGAGGGACGTTTATTGATGGCAGTACCTCGGAATTTTCAGCAGATGGGCCATTGAGAGAACCTTATATTGTTTTTTGTCAGGGGGGAACCCATTGGACTCATATTTCTTTGGCTTTAGAAGCTGCGATCGAAGCAATTAATCAGACCATTCCTTAACTCTTTAACTTTCAAACTGACATTGTAACCATTGACGAAATTCACCAAGTAAGGAATTTTCTCCCATCTCACCCCGCTTTTTCAGAAACCTTACAATGTCCGACTTTGACAAAATGGGCAAGACTTGAGATATTTCCTGTTCCTTATAAACTCCATTTTTTGATCCATAAATGAACAATTCTTCCCCATCAAACCGCCACACTTCCCCTACCTCAAGGGCAGCATAAATCCTCAGACGGTTCTGATTTCTGCTTTGAGTAAAGTTTTAGTCATCAGTAATAAGAGATAGATTTGAGAAAAAAGGATGAATAAAAAACCTTATCCATCCTTATTGATTTACCTTAAATGATAGTTGTTTTATTCTTCTTCATCTACTTGAGAAATGGGAAAAGTCAAGGCCCCTAATTCCAATTTTTCTCTGACTTGTTGTTCAATAGTTTCGGCAACTTTGGGGTTATCTTCGAGATATTTAACCGCGTTATCTCGCCCTTGGGAAATGTTATCGCCATTGTAACTATACCAAGCCCCTTTACGGTTAACGACATCGGTTTGTTCTGCTAAATCTAACATACAACCCATTTGGGAAATTCCTTTGCCAAAAATGATGTCAAATTCTGCAATACGAAAAGGTGGCGCAACTTTATTTTTAGCGACTTTTACCTTCGCCCGAATTCCATATTCTCCTTCACTGCCTTTTTTGAGGGTTTGAATACGACGAATATCTAAACGTACTGAGGCGTAAAATTTTAGGGCATTTCCTCCTGTTGTTACTTCGGGACTACCATAAGTTACCCCAATTTTTTGCCGTAACTGGTTAAGGAAAATCACCACACAGCCAGATTTTCCAATATTTCCCGCAACTTTCCGCAAAGCTTTACTCATCAGTCGCGCTTGTAACCCAACTTGAGTATCCCCCATTTCTCCCTCAATTTCAGCACGGGGAACTAAGGCAGCTACGGAGTCAATCACCACCACATCAACGGCGGCCGATCGCACTAATTGATCAACAATTTCTAAGGCAGATTCTCCGGTATCAGGTTGGGCCACTAATAAGTTATTAATATCAACTCCTAAAGCAGCTGAATAGGTGGGATCTAAGGCGTGTTCCGCATCGACAAAGGCCGCCACACCTCCCGCTTTCTGCACTTCTGCGAGGGCATGAAGAGCTAAGGTTGTTTTACCGGAACTTTCTGGGCCATAAATCTCAATGACTCGTCCTTTTGGTAGTCCTCCCCCTAAGGCCAGATCTAGGGTTAATGCACCCGTGGAAATGGTTTCTACCTTCATTCGCGCCGCATCGCCAAGACGCATAATTGAGCCTTTGCCGAAATTTCGCTCAATTTGATTGAGAACTAAGCTTAGAGCCTTCTCTTTGTCGGGATTGTTTGTAATAGCAGCCATTAACGCCTCAATGTGTCTTTAGACAACCAAGTATAGTACAAAAGTATTTATACATTGTAGCTCTTTTTGGTGACAACTACTGCAAGTATGTCAAGTTTGTTATAATCTTGTTCATGAAACCTATGCAATACTGGAAAGTTTGCCGTTCAATTCCTGCTTCATCCTAGGGAGACGGCCCCCTTCTAGTCCACAGGCGTAAACCGATAAGCCATCGGCATCTTTTAAGCAACAAGGCGTGAATTCTCAGTTTAATTTAAGGATTGTCTAGAACTTTTTGACAGTTTCTTCACTATAGTTTCTCTAGCTTGGTTTTCGCTTATTTGGGAAAAAATGAAGTTACTAAGTTTCCATCACAATTTGCTGCATTCTAACATTGAATTCTTTGGTTCGTCAATAATTGATTGACCAAGAGCCGTAGCAATTCCTAGAAATCATGTATAGGTGTCTCTGGTATTGTAATAGTCGGACATAAATAAACCGCTCTCTGTTAAGAAATATTACCAAGGCGGAAAGTCTTTGCTGTTGGCAGATGCAGCGTTGCCTTTTGTTAATTGTGACTACTTAATTGCCCCGTAATGATTGGGCTTTTAAATAAACTTTGCGCCATTCATTCATCACTTGAGTCTTTTTCAATTTTAGAGATTGACCAATATCTTCTAAAGATTGATTCTCTTTCAGACCATTAATAATGGCTTTTTGATCGGAGGTTAATTCTTGCCAAAATGTTGTCCATTGTTGAGGTGTTAAGCCTAAATTATGTTCTTGGGGAGAGATTTCTAACCAATTAGCTACTAATTCAGGATTTCCCTTCAAAGCAAACACTTGGATCGCATGATATCCCACCTTTTCCCGCAGTCGATAAATGGTTTTAATGGGAACATTTAATTCTTGGGCGATCATTTCTTGGGTATGACCTTGTAAATACAATTTAAGCCATTCTACGGCTTCTTGACCAACTTTTTCCTGTAAATAACTAGCAAATTCATTTTGAACTTTTTGGCGCATTAATTGTTTTTCTTCCCACTCCTGCATTTCTTCATAATCACTGACTGCTTGAATATCCAGCAAACTAATGGAATTATCTCCCTCGTCCACATTAATTTCCTCAGAAATCATGCGAATATTTTGTTGTTGAGGTACTTGAGTCATTCCCCCTCGCTGAGAACGCCGTAAATAGTTGACAAAACGATACACTAATAAGGGTTGATTGCGGATCGGACGAAGACAGTATTCTTCTAAGGTCGTAATCAATAAACTGTTGCGTAACCGTTCATCAGAAGTGCATTCAGAGATCCAAGCAATCTGACTTTGAATATAGCGATCGCTGTTTAACATCTCTTGGATAATTTCTTGTAATACGTCCGTCACCAACCGTTGGCGATCGCGGCTTAAGGATACCCAAGTTTGAATTTTATTCCGCAACACAGCCACTGATCCTAACCGTTTCATGAGGTTACGATAAGCTAAGGTGGGACTTTTCCCTAAATATCTTTGTTGTAAGATACGATAGCGATAGTCTATGCCCTGTTGTGCGATCGCCCGCTTTTCTGGGGCCAAGTCATCCCATTCCCCAAAGTTTTCTCCGAGTAACCAACGAATGATACTATCCCGTGTTTCTTGAGTTAACTTAGTTTCCTCTTGTTCTAAACGGGTTTGCCAGGCTTTTTCTAACTGAGTTGCGACTTGGGTCATGAGTTAAGATAATTGTTCCCTTGTTGATCGTGATGTCTGAATCTATAAATTGTGACTCGCTTAGCTTAATTATCAACTATGAGATAAATCTGAGATTAATATTATCCTACAGATTGGGGTGAAGATCTTAAAAATTCAGCAATTTCTCTGTCCAGCTTAGATCAATTACCTAAAAAAATCCTCAAATTCGATACAATTTAGATATTTTGAGCTAATTCCAAAGCGACATCAAATATTAAGTTAACAGAATTCATTAGTATAAAAACCCGTATAGTTTAATCTTTAGTTTTTATTTGATTCTATATCTTAAACTTTAATTTTTTATGAATTGGTCATTAAATTTCAAGAGAATGGCTATAGTTTACTAAGAAAAAAATATAAAAGATAAGAAATTTTAATTATTCCCCTAAACATTGACAATGTTGGAAAATTTAATATCTAATTAATAAAAATGTCAAATTATGTATAATTCTTATTGTATTCGTCTATGTTTAACCTAAATTGACAAGTTAGGAGATAGCTGTTAGTTTGAAGTGTAAATCTTCTTAAAAAACTCTTTAAAAGAACTATAAACTTTTAATTAGTGAGAGATATAGCCTATTTAATTAAAAGTTTTAATTAATCATTATGATGAATTATTTAGAAAACTGGAGAAAGAAAAATATCTCTTATTATAGAGATATTGAAAATTTATATAAATTCTTTGTTAAACCTCAGTCAGATGTCTTGGAGATCGGCTCTGGGACAGGATGTTTACTCGATTCTGTTCAACCGAAAACTGGATTAGGAATTGATAGTAATTCTCAGGCTGTCGAACTATCTCAGCAACAATTTCCTGACTTACAATTTTGGGTTGAAAGGGCTGAAATGTTTCAAATTAATCAAGAATTTGATTACATATTAATGGCTAATACTGTTAGTTATTTAGATAATATTCAACAAACTTTTTTTAATGTTAGAAAAGCTTGTAAACCCTCTACTAAGATTATTATAACTTTTCATAATCCAGCCTGGGAATTTGTTTTAAAGTTAGCGACTTTTTTAAAACAAAGGATGCCAATTTATAATCTTAATTGGTTGAGTTCTAGAGATATTGAAAATTTACTGAATCTTGAAGGATTAGAAGTCATTGGAAAAGGTAAGCGAATGTTATTACCGAAACGCATTCCCTTGTTGTATAAATTAGTCAATAAATATCTGGCTCCTTTGCCATTAATTAACAATCTTTGTTTAACAGAATATATTATTGCCAGAGTCCAAACAGACATAACAGAAGCACAAAGAAATATTCAGAATTTGACTTGTTCAGTTATTGTTCCTGCGAGAAATGAGGCAGGAAATATTGAAAGTTGTGTTACGCGAATGCCCCAACTCGGAAAACATACCGAAATTATATTTATTGAAGGTAATTCTAGTGACAATACTTGGGAAGAAATTAAACGAGTTAAGGAACAATATGGAGAGAAATGGGACATTAAAATTGGTCAACAAAAAGGGAAAGGAAAAGGAGATGCTGTCCGTCAAGGTTTTGACATAGCAACGGGGGATATATTAATTATTTTAGATTCAGATTTAACTGTTAGACCTGAAGATTTAGTCTACTTTTTTGATGCCGTAGCATCAGGAAGTTGTGAATTTGCCAATGGTTGTCGTTTAGTTTACCCTGTAAGTGCTGAGGCTATGCCCTGGTTAAACCGGATGGCAAATCGATTTTTTGCTTGGTTACTTTCCTATCTTCTAAATACAGAAATTAAAGATTCTTTGTGTGGAACTAAGGTACTTTCACGAGAGAATTACTTACGAATTGCGGCCAACCGTTCCTATTTTGGAGAATTTGATCCTTTTGGAGATTTTGATTTATTATTTGGGGCAGCTAAACTTGGTTTAAAAATCAAAGATATTCCCGTCAGATATGTCCCAAGAACTTATGGAAGTTCCAATATTCAACATTTTAAAGAAGGCTTAGTTTTATTAAAAATGTGTCTTTATGCAGCCCAAAAAATCAAGTTTCGTTAATTAGTCTACACTCTCCCAATGAGCAACTACTTCCAAGTATTTCCGAGGAGTAACTAGAATGTCAGAAGAAATTCTTAAAGAACATAAGGTTATTTGGCAAAAGAAGCCAATTTTACGAGTTTTATATACTCAATGGTATCAAGAAATAGCCGCCAAACTAATACCTGGAAATACTTTAGAATTAGGGGGAGGGACTGGTAATTTCAAGGAATTTGCTCCCAATGTTATCTCTAGTGACATTGTACCTTTACCTTGGATAGATGTGGTTGCTGATGCTCAAAATTTACCCTTTGAGGATCAAAGTCTAGACAATATTGTGATGTTTGATGTGTTACATCATATTGAAAATGTGACACTATTTTTTAATGAAGCAATTCGGGTTCTTCGTCCAGGTGGTAGAGTTGCTATGATGGAACCTTATATTTCTTTTGCATCTTGGCCAGTGTATCATTTTTTGCATCCCGAACCAGTTGATTTTAAACAAGATCCCTTAGTTTTTGTGCAACCTTCTCCTCATAGACAACCCTTTGATTCTAATCAAGCTTTTGCTACAATCTTATTTGAAAAAGAGTTTCATAAATTTAAAGATAGGTATCCACAATTTGCTAAGATATATCATCGACGAATGGCATTTTTTGCCTATCCTCTGAGTGGAGGATTTGAAAAGCCTTCCTTACTTCCTATGTCTCTACTAAAACTAACTTTAACCTTAGAAAAGCGACTTTGTTTTTTGAGTGAATTTTTAGCCTTTCGCGTTTTAGTAGTATTAGAAAAAAGAGCTATTTAATTACTAAATTTTTGAACTTAAAAACCATGAATTAACAACTATGAAACTTTTTCAAGGAATTTTACTATTTATATATAGCCTTATCAACAAAACAGGTTTACTAGAAACACCTTGGTTTAATAAAATATTTATATCCTGTTATTTCTTATATAAAAAGTATTTTGAAGATCCATTTTTTGGACTAACTCAAAAGTATCCTAATATTTTTCAAGGAGGAAATATCCTAGATATTGGGGCAAATATCGGTTATACTGCCACAATTTTCTCTCAAGCAATGACACCAGGATTTCGAGTTTATGCCTTTGAACCCGATCAAACTAATTTTCTGAGTCTGAGGGAAATTATTAAAGCGAATAAATCCATTGAAAAAATTATTCCCATTCAAGCTGCTGTAGGAGAAACCAAAGGAACTACAGAACTTTGGCATAATGAAAACCATCATGCTGATCACAGAGTTGCCACTGAACAATATCAAAAAACTGGGGTTGATTCGATGAAAATAATTACAGTTCCATTGTGGTCTGTAGATAATTTTGTTACAGAAGAAATAGAAAAACAAGTCATTAAATTCATCAAAATTGATGTTCAAGGATACGAATTTCCTGTTTGTTTAGGAATGCAAAAAACCCTAGAGGATAACCCTCATGCCGTAATTGCTTTAGAGTATATGCCAGCAAGTATGGCTGAATTAGGATTTGCACCAGAAGAAATTTTTAATTATTTTAAAGAAAGAGGATATATTATGTATATACTCCATCAAAAAGGAAATCTTGAAATAGCAAAATTTTACATAATCGATGAATTAGTAAAAAAACGAGGCTATATTGACTTGATATTTAGTAGACAAGCCCTTACAGATTAGGTGATATTAACTATTTTTTGCCAATTAATAAAGAAGATAACTTGATGAAACTCCAGAAACTATTGCCCAACCTATCTAAATCATGGCTTTATACTACTGCTATTTTAGCCATTGGTTTATTGACATATTCTGCCATGTTAATAATTGGTATTCCCAGTAAACTTGTTGTCTTCTTATTTGCCACTGACTCAACCTTTCTTTTCATTACTATATTAGTCTTACTTTATTTCGCCTATCGTCCTTCTGGTTGGCTAGGGACATTGACCAGTTTTAGTGCGACTCTAATATTATTTGCCTCACAATTATCAGCCGTTTGGCGTAATGCTGCTGGTTTGAATAAGACATTCTCAGTTGGTGGTTTATTGCCGATGAGTGATGCTTGGAACTACTATAAAGAAGCATTACGATTGCTAGAAGGTAGAGATTTATCAGGTGCAGCAGCCTTCCGCCCCTTGTCTCACGGAGTCTTAGCAACCTTTTTGGCAGTGACTCAACAGAATCTACAGCTTACTATAGCCATTCTTGTTCTAATCGTCGCTATTGCCTGTTTTCTGTTAGCTCGTGAAATCCAACAAAGTCATGGGACGATTACGGCAACTTTAGTGCTGACCATCATATTTTTCTTTTACAGAACCTTTATCGGCACTGTAATGACAGAGAATGTCGGACTGGCTTTAGGTGCAGTGGGATTAGGCTTACTCTGGCGAGGGACAGTTAGAGAGACAATAAATTTATGTTTGTTGGGAATATTTCTGCTGACATTGGCCCTCAATGCTCGTGCTGGAGTATTTTTTATACTACCTGCTCTGCTGTTGTGGGGAACTTGGACGTTTCGGGGGAGATCTCGTTTTTCTACTTATTTCTTGATAGGTGGATTTAGTGTAATTTTACTAGGTTTTATCATTAACTCCATTGTCTATAAAGTAATTGCCTCCCATGATGCCCTAGGAAATTCTAATTTCTCTTATACTTTCTATGGTCTAATTGTCGGGGGTAAGTGGCATACTGTGTTTACAGATTATCCAGAACTAAGAAATTTAAGTGATGCAGAGCAGTCACAGAAAGTTTATCAGTTAGCGTTTGAAGTTCTCCGTCATGATCCTTTAGCTTTGGTAAGGGGATGTTTCCGGGCTTGGAAAGCGTTTCTTGGAAATGATTTTGTCTTTTCTTTTGCTGAGAGTGTAAAGATCAATTTCATTTTGCAAGTCTTGAGCATCATAGGGATAATAAATTGCTATCGAAAACGTCAATCTCCGATGGGTTCTCTGATGATAGCTGCTCTGATAGGAATTATGCTCTCAATTCCCTTTGTACCACCTTGGGATGGTGGAATCAGGGTTCATGCCGCAACCATTCCGATTGTTGCCCTATTTCCTGCCTTGGGTTTACATTGGATCGTAACTAAGTGTCAATGGCAACCGTTATTAAAGACAACCCATGACCAAGCTTCCCCGCGAATACTATGGCTTTTTGCCATTGCCTTAGCACTCCTAACTTTTGCAGGGCCACTGATTACTAACTTTTTAAGGCAACCTACCCAATTGTCTGAAATATCCTGTCCAGAAGGCCTGGAAGTTGTTTATTTTCGTAATCATCCTGGTACTTCTATTCACTTAATTGCCGATCAGGCGATGAAAAGAACCTTAGTGCCGAATGTCCGTATCTCTGACCTTAGAAATAGATTAGCCAAGATAAGTCCACAGTATGTTAACTGGGGTCATGAATTAAGTCAATTAAAACCTAATACTACTTTAATACAAAAGATAGATTTGAAAACTCGTGAGGGCATAAATTTGGTTGTCCATAGTAAATTACTACCAAAAGAGCGAGGAATAGTTGCTGCCTGTGTGCAGAGCAAGGATATCCCAATTATCTTCAGAGATGATTATATCGGGTATCAAAAGCTTTATTTTGCTAAGTCAATCAAGCTATTATCCTCTAAATAGTTGTGTGTTTTTTTTTATGAAACTTCAAAAAATCCTACGCAATTTATCTAACTCATCGCTTTACACCACTGGTATTGCAGTAATTGGTTTATTAATATATTCTGCCATTTTAATAATTGGTATTCCCAGTAAACTTGCTTTCTTTTTATTTGCTCCTGACTCAACCTTTCTTTTCACTACTATATTAGTATTACTTTATTTCGCCTATCGTCCTTCAGGTTCGCTAGGTATCTTAACCAGTTTTAGTGGAACTCTGATTCTCTTTGCGGTTCAGTTATCAGGGTTGTGGCGAAGTTGACTTAACCCCAGTGGCTATATGATGTCTGGTTTGTTAACCATGACCGATACAGCCGACTATTATGGTAGTGCTTTAAGATTATTGGAAGGAGGGACTTTTGGGACAGTTGCCTCTTGGCGGCTTTTGGCCCAAGGGGTTTTGGCCACTTTCTTAGGACTCACTCAGCAAAACTTTCAACTAACCATTGCCCTATTAGTTTTAATTTGTGCGATTATCCTTAGAAGTATTGCGTTCAGATCCTCTAAGTCTCGTGAGAGGGTGTTTTAGAGCCTGGAAAATGATGTTTTTAGATGACTTTGTTTTTCACTTTCAGGTTGGCACAGAACTCAATAAAATCAATGTGATTCTGCAACTATTGAGTGTAATCGGTTTGATTAAGTGCTATCGTCAGCGTCACATTCCTCTTAACGCCTTTGTGTTAGTTATCACTTTGGGAATTTTTGTGTCAATTTCTTTTATTCCTCCTTGGGATGCGGGAATGCGACCTTACATGGCAACGGTGCCGATGATTTCTATTGTACCTGCATTGGGTGTGGCTGCATTAGCCCAAAAATTACAATGGAGGCGTTTATTAATTATTCCTCAATCCCCTACCTCTTCTTCTCTGTTATGGGTAGCTGCTGTTCTTTTAAGTATCCTGACGATTGGGGGAGGCATAACCACGAAACTTTTAAGTCAACCCCCGCAACTAACGCTAGTTTCCTGTGGTGTCAATAGTCAAACAGTTTATTTTCGCAATAGTCAAGGATCATCAATTTATCTGGTTGATGATAAGGCTGTGAGACAAACCAACATACCAAAGATTCCAATCAGTCATTTTCGGACAATCTTAGAGCGTTATCAACAAAAATACGCCCATCATCCCAGTATTATTCAAATCACCAAAGAATTATCCAAACTTAGTCCGAATACAACGATTACGAATAAAATTAATTTGAAAGATGGTAATATGATTTGGATAATTTCGCCTGACTCGATATTAAACTAATTTTTCTTGTTCTAACAAAATTTGTTCACTTAACCAACTAATTTCAGTTTCAATCACCCCTTTAAACCGTTGCCAAGCAGCTATTTGATAGGGATCATCTGGCAATTCTTCCATATCCTTATCTGCGAGTCTTGATTGACATTTTATTAAACGATTTTCTAATAATTTTAATCGTTCTGCTGACTCCAAATAACTAAAAAAGAAAAATTTAATCATAAAGCGAGAACGGGCATGAACCCAACTTTCTTGGGGCTGTTCCATCATTTTTTGATGCCATCGGACTTTTCCTGCGGAGGTAATACGATAGATTTTGCCCGATGCCCCATGGTTTTCCTCTGGGTCGATTATGACACAAATTAATCCTTTCTGCTCCAATCGCCGCATTAATGGGTAAATCGCGCCATAATTGGCACTAATACAGCCACTCATAAATAATTCTAATTGTTGTTTAAGGCGATAGCCATTTAACGATTCTCCTTGTAATAACCCTAAAGTTGCAAGTTCAAGCATTGATGTATCAAACTGATATATATAGTTGTTATATTAAGAATTAATAAGGCAGCTTAGTAAAAAAATTGAGACAATTATCATTAGGTATCCAAGAATATGCTCCCTACTCAATATAAACCACCTATAATTTCACCTGACACTGTTCAGAAGGAATCCACACCTATGTCCAACTTACAACGAAGACGTTGGCCTTTGATCCTGGGTTTACTGTTACTCGTTGTGGGAGCAGGTTGGGGGGGAAACTGGTGGTTAAATAGTCAAAAAAATGCGGCCACTTCAGGGGCCTTTGCCCAAAAAACGCCACCCACCTCAGTCAAATTGGCTAGTCTCAAACCAGACATCATGCAAACTACCTCGGAAGTGGTGGGAACGATTGAAGCCAGTAATGCGGTGATTCTCAAGCCAGAAATTGAAGGCAGAATTGAGCAAATTCTTGTCAAAGAAGGCGATCGCGTGAGCAAAGGGCAAGTTATCATCAAACTGGACAACAGCGACTGGCAAGCCCAATTACTGCAAGCTCAGGCTAAATTAGCTAGTACCCAAGCCAAACTCGCTGAATTACAGGCAGGAAGCCGCCAGGAAGACATTGACGAAGCTCAAGCCAGTTTACAGGAAGCGAAAGCTCGGTTAAATAATGCTCAAGGGGGAAGTCGTCCTGAAGAAGTTGCCCAAGCAGAGGCTCAACTGAATTCAGCCCAAGCAGAAGCAGAATTAGCTGAACAAAGGGTGGCCCGTTATGAAGGACTGAAGGAAGAGGGGGCCGTTTCTGCGGATCAATATCAAGAATATTTAACTCAGTCTCGCAGTGCCACCGCAGCTTTAGAACAGGCAAAACGGCGTTTATCCCAACTACAAAAAAGCCGTCGTTCCGATGTGACAGAATTAGCTGCAGCAGTGGAAAGGGAAGCCCAAAACCTGAGACGCTTGCAAAACGGCCCCCGATCTGAAGTTATTGCCCAAGCTAAAGCAGATGTGGCTGAAGCGATCGCCCAAGTTCGTATCGCAGAGGTTAAAGTGAACAAAACCCAAGTAATAGCGGCCATTTCAGGCATAGTAGGGGATATTCCTGTTGAAATTGGGGATTATGTGAGAGAGGGGGATACTTTAACCACCTTAACGGAAAATAATCTGCTGGAACTTAATTTGTCTATTCCCTTAGAAAAAGCCCCTCAACTGCGTTTAGGTTTACCCGTAGAAATTTTAGACCTTCAAGGAAAAGCGATCGCCTCTGGGCAAATTAGTTTTATCTCTCCCAATGTTACCGCAGATTCTCAATTAATCTTGGCGAAAGCGACTTTTAATAATGGTAATCGAGATTTATTGAACCGCCAATTTATTCAAGCTAAAGTGATTTGGGAGCAACGTCCTGGGATTTTAATTCCTGCTACTGCCGTATCTCGTTTAGGGGGGCAAACGTTTGTATTTGTGGCTAAACCTCATGAGTCTTCTAAAGAGGATGAACCAAAATTGATGGCTCAACAAAGACAAGTACAATTAGGGGATTTACAAGGGAATAATTATCAAGTTATTAGCGGCTTAGAAGTGGGAGAAAAAATTGTCACTGCGGGTATTCTTCAACTTAAAGATGGTGCGCCCATTCAACCCCTTGAATCAAGTCAGAAGTAATAATTAATAAGGGTTTGCCTTGTGTAACTAAAAAATTACTCCCTAAACATCATGAATTTTGTTGATTTCTTTATCAAACGGCCTGTTTTTTCAACAGTTTGCGCCCTCTTAATTTTATTAGTAGGGTTGATTAGTTTATTGAACCTGCCTGTGGATCGTTTTCCTGATATTAGTCCTACGAATGTTCAAGTTAGGGCAACTTATAGCGGGGCCAGTGCAGAAGTGGTCGAAAATGCGGTAACTAACATCTTAGAACGGCAAATTAATGGGGTTGAAGGACTCAGATATATTAGTTCTACCAGTAGTAATAGTGGTACCAGTAGTATTACTGTTACCTTTGATTCGTCACGAGATCAAGATTTAGCTGCGGTTGATGTGCAAAATCAAGTGGCAATTGTACAATCTCAACTGCCTGATGATGTCCAACGCACCGGAGTACAAGTCAGTCGAGAATCTAATAATTTACTGTTAGGAATTGGTTTATTTAGTGACAATGATCGCTATGATAATATTTTCTTGAGTAACTATGCAGATCAATATTTAATTGATGCTTTAAAACGTATTGATGGAGTCGGAAATGTTCGGATTTTTGGGGAACGTCGTTATGCTATGCGTCTTTGGTTAGATCCAAATCGTTTGGCAAGTCGAGGCCTAACAACCCAAGATGTGGTTAGGGCTTTATCGGAACAAAATCTACAGGTTGGGGCAGGAAAAATTGGGGCTGAACCCGCAGTTAAAGGACAAGAATATCAGTTTGATTTACGAGCAATTAGTCAATTAAAAGATCCTAAAGAGTTTGATAATCTTTTATTAAAAACTGACGAAAATGGCTCATTAATTTATTTTAGAGATGTGGGGAGAGCCGAATTAGGGGCAGAAGATTATAGTTCTTTTTTGCGATTTAGGGGACAAGAAGCCGTTGGTATTGGAGTTTATCAAAGAACGGGATCAAATGCTTTAGATGTAGCCAAAAGAGTTAAAGAAGAAATGGAAAGATTAGAGGGTTTCTTTCCCCCTGATTTGCAATATGCAGTGGCTTTTGATACCACTCAATTTGTAGAAGAATCTTTATCTGAAGTGGTGAAAACTTTAATTATGTCTGTGGGATTAGTGATCTTAGTGATCTTGATTTTTCTACAGAATTGGCGAACCACTTTAATTCCTGCTTTAACGATTCCTTTGGCTTTAATTGGTACTTTTGCCTTTATTAAAGTCTTTGATTTTTCTATTAATAGTTTGACTTTATTTGGCCTAACCTTAGCAACAGGAATGGTTGTGGATGATGCCATTATTGTTGTAGAACAAATTAGTCGTTATATCGAAGATGGAGATATGTCTCCTCAAGAAGCTGCTAGTAAAGCGATGGGGGAATTATTTGGGGCAGTTATTGCCACTTCTTTAGTCTTAATGGCCGTTTTTGTTCCTGTGGCATTCTTTCCAGGAACAACAGGAGCATTGTATCGACAATTTGCCCTAACTATTGCTTTCTCTATTGCTATTTCTACCTTTTTGGCTGTTACTTTAACCCCGTCTTTATGTGCCTTAATCTTGGAAAAGGGACAAAAACTTCCCGGTTGGATCGGTGTGATTTTTGCCTATTTTAATCATTTCTTAGAGTGGACAACAGAACAATATCGGCGATCGCTTAACACCTTAGCCCATTTTCGAGGGGTTGTCGTCGCAATTTTTACCTTACTTTTAGGGGTAACAGTTTGGTTATATATCACCGTCCCCACCGCTTTTATGCCAGAAGAAGATCAGGGCTACTTTATAACTATTATTCAAGCCCCTCAAGGAGTCTCTTTACAATACACCAGTGATGTTATCCGAAAGGTCGAAAAAGCCATTTTAGAAGAACCAGATGTACAGGGAACCTTTGCGGTGGGAGGATTTTCCTTTAGTGGAAATAGTGCCAACCAAGGGATTATTTTTAGCCCCCTTAAACCGTTTAAAGAACGTCGTGGCCCACAACATTCGGCCCAAGCGGTTATTGGTAAACTATGGGGGAAATTTAGCCAAATTCCTGAAGCCCAAATTTTTCCCGTTAACCCCCCAAGTATTCGAGGATTAGGGAATTTTGGCGGTTTTGCCTATCAATTACAAGATCGACAAGGAACGGGAGATATTAATAATTTAGTGCAGGTGATGGGGTCATTATTGGGAGCCGCTAATCAAAATCAGGCTCTAAGCCGGGTTTTTAGCAGCTTCTCAGCTAATACACCTCAATTTTTGATTGAAGTCAACCGTAATCAGGCCCAAGCCCTTCAGGTTTCTATTAATGACATTTTTAGTACCCTACAAACCGCTTTAGGGTCGCGCTATGTTAATGATTTTACCTTACAACAACGTACCTATCGGGTTTATGTACAAGCTGATAGTCAATTCCGTGCCAACCCTGATGATGTGAAAAAATTATATGTGCGATCGGCAACGGGCCAGATGATTCCTTTATCAAATTTAGTCACGATGACTGCGACAACGGGGCCCCAAACTATTTCTCACTATAACCTGTTTCGTGCTGTGGAAATTAATGGTTCTCCTGCTCCTGGGGTGGGTTCGGGTAATGCTATTAAAGCGATGGAAACCCTCTCAAAACAGCTATTACCACCAGGGTTTGGTTATGAATGGTCGGGGACTTCTTTAGAGGAGATAGAATCAGGAGGATTAGCTCCCATTATTTTCGGGTTGGGGTTATTATTTGTGTTCTTGGTATTAGCGGCCCAATACGAAAATTATGTTGATCCTTTGATTATTATTATTGCGGTTCCTTTAGCTATTTTAGGAGCATTAACCGCCCAATCATTAAGGGGATTTGCTAATGATGTTTATTGTCAAATTGGTTTAGTTATGTTGATTGGTTTAGCCAGTAAAAATGCCATTCTGATAGTGGAATTTGCTAACCAATTACGAGAGGAAGGTTTACCCTTAGTTAAAGCAGCAGTAGAAGCAGCACAAGAACGCTTAAGACCGATTTTAATGACAGCAATTTCTACCCTATTGGGGATTTTTCCTTTGGTGGTGGCAACGGGGGCTGGTGCGGGAAGTCGTCAGTCCTTGGGAACGGCTGTTTTTGGGGGAATGTTGATTGCTTCTTTCTTGAGTTTATTCGTCGTACCAATTTTGTATATTGTGATTAAAATGGCAACAGAGAAATTGTTACCGAAGAAACAGTTGGAAGATAGTTAAACTATCTCCTTTTTCTGAGACGAACCTGTAACACGACTTAATTAGTGAATTTACCACAACTTAAATGGCTCAAGGGTGATTTGAACACCCGACCTTGGGCTTATGAGTCCCCTGCTCTAACCAACTGAGCTACTGAGCCGATTTTTTTACACCTTTTCTATTGTATACGCAAGATTCACAAAATGTCTAGTCCATAAAAAAAGACCAGAGAAAATTTTTCTCTGATCTATCCCATCGCTCGACTCAACAAACTGAAGTAATCATTTAGGATCTGTTCTTAGGCAAAAAGGCCATCGGATTTTGGGCCGCACCACCACTAGGATGAACTTCAAAATGCAGGTGAGGGCCGGTGCTATAACCCGTACTACCCATTTCAGAAATTTGTTGCCCTTGATCGACCTGTTGCCCACGACGGACTAAAATGCGGCTATTGTGAGCATATAAGGTCATACTGCCATCAGGATGACGTACCTTAACTAAATTGCCATAACCGCCAGAATTCCAGCCCGCATAAACCACTTCTCCAGGGGCGGCCGCCATAATAGGCGTTCCCACCGGAGCAGCAATATCGATGCCCTTGTGCATTCTGCCCCAACGTCGGCCAAACCCGGAGGTAAGAACCCCTTTACTGGGCCAAATATAACCCGTAAATTTAACAGGCGCACCAGGCAGATAATCATCAGGGTTAGATAAACCAGGAAGCTCAGGGCCGACATTGGTTCCCACAGGAATTTGGAAGGCATCATTATAAAAACCTGGATCAGTGGGAGCCGTGCTAATTAATTGCGGCTTTGTCTGGTCTACTCTTTGTCCAAGGGTTGCTTGGGGTGATTGTCGAGTTTGGCGGTCATTTTTCCATTCAGAGTTAACGGTTTCCCCAACCACCGTCTGACTTGCGTCTTCTGTGCGGTAAGATTCCACCTTAATTGAGACAGATTCAGGTTGTTGACGATAGTCTTGCTGAAGACTAACAATATCCGCTCTCAATTTGTCTGTGTAAGCTTCTTGGGCGGTTGCTATAGAAATTTCACTCCGATTTTGAGCCACGAAACTTCTTTGAGCCGTATCACTCTGTAGTGGTAACTTATTCACGGAAGCGGAGAAAGAAGACCGAGAAAAACTTCGGTTTCCTGTGCCATTATTGGCAACGGTTGTTTTTTGGGGAATGACTAAAGTTTGATTGACCTTAATCAAATTAGGATTCGTAATACCATTGGCACGAATTAACTCAGTGGCAGAGATACCATGACGACGGGCAATGCTGTTTAAGGTATCTCCTGGACGAATTTGGTAACTTTTCTGAGTAACCACCGCTTGGGGTTGGGGGACAATGGCTGTCGGCTGTCTAAAGGAGGTTTGTTGAGGAGCTGGTAACTCTGTTTCTGAAGCATCTTGGAAAGGCTGAGCTTCAGGAGCAATCACAGGAATGGAAATGGGTTGCTCTGGGTCTGCTTTGGCTGTGGTTTGCTGTCTCATCGAGGGAACGACAGGCAGACTGGACAGAGAGGGGGATTTCTGTTCCCTCTCTTCTTGTCGAGACACAGCAGCAGAAGCCACTTTTTCTTTGGGCTGAGAGGGGGCAGAATTTCCCGTTGGAGATTTAATTTCTGGAATCGTCAGGGGAACGTTTGAAGTTGAAGAAACCGCCTCACTCTCAGGGCCGAGAACGGGGATCTCAATCGCTTGAGCTATCTCGGTTTGGGCCGATGGGTTAGTCAATTCTGGGGAAGATTCAGGAACAGTTAAGGATTGGCTCACATCAGAGACATCGGCCACCACTGTGCTTGTTTCTACATTCGTCTGAGATTTCTCGGTTTTAAGCTCCGCTAAGCTATCTTGCAAACGCTTACGGGTTTCTCTCAGGTGATCCAGAGACGTATTCAGGGGCTTAGCCGCTACTAAATCAGTCTCAGGGTTTTGGGAGACAGTCCCTTTGGCTGGGACTTTTTCCGTAGATTTTTTAACGGAAGGAATCTTAATAGTTTGTCCTGGTTCTAACTCAGCACTTACCGCTAGATTATTAGTAAGAGCAATCGCTTCCGGTGAGACTTGATATTCCTTCGCCAATTGTTGAAGAGATTCCCCAGGCTGTACCTTATGCTTCAGGGCCAGGGGAGCTAATTGACCTTGGTCTGTGTCTGAGTGGGAAAATGTTGGCAGGCTAGGAATGGATGGGTTGGCTGCGATCGCCGCCTTTTCCTGACTGAGTATCATGCCGGTGGCACTCATGGAAATGGCGAGGCCAATCATGGCAGCAGAGCGACGTACCCGACTTTTATGGTCGTTGGCGGTCAGTTTATTAAGGGTTTCCTCTAGAGTAGGGTCTACGGATGCCTGAGGGCAATCGGCGAGACAAGAGGAAATTTCGGTTGCTTTGTGGGTGAATGTATCTTTCAAAAAAAACCTCCTAGTGTGTGAACGAGCGATTTAGGACTTAAATGAGTCAGTTGGGATTGTTTTTTACGAGTAGATCCTATCAGGGTTTATTTTTAACAAGGATCGCTAATTAAGTCAATGTACCTAATCAGTCTGTTATGAAAGGTTAACTTGTTTTGCTAATTTTAAACAAGTTTAGATTATTTACAATTTACATCAGCAATTCTTAATTTATCGTTCTAAGATGCGAGTCCGTAGACGAATACCTTGACCTAAAGGTTTCCTCAGCATTGATTTGCTCCGCTAATTTCCTCAGTTTGGGGCTGATAGACTGGGAAATGAGACTCTCAGCAAATCGTTAAGTTCTCTTAAAGATTTGGCAATCAGTTGGGGGGGCAATGATAAAAATTTCTTATTGAATTAGTGCAAATAATCTAATTGTCGTAAGGCTTCAAATAACCCAATGGCCACACTGACGGAGAGGTTTAAGCTCCGAATTTCGGGATTAATCATGGGAATTTTGAGGATTGGATCACAGGCTGTTAAAATCTCCGGGGGCAGTCCATCGGTTTCGCTGCCAAATACCAGCCAGTCATCATCTTGAAAAGTACAATCGCCATAACAAGACGCACCCCTAACACTAAAGCCAATTAGTCGCCCTTGCTGCTGTTGATAATAGGCCTGAAATGCCTCAAGATCAGGGTGATAATGTAAATTCACTTGGGGCCAATAATCTAATCCTGCCCGTTTCAAATAGCGATCGCTTAATTCAAACCCTAAGGGGCCAACTAAATGAAGCTCAGTCTTAGTAGCGGCGCAAGTTCGGGCAATATTACCCGTATTTGGCGGAATTTGGGGATTAACTAAAACAACTCTCGGCATAAGCATCTATAGTTTTTTGTTATCTATCGCCAACAAGGCGTGAATGATTTCAATTACTCAACAGATCGTTAAAAAAGATTAAGAAAACTTATGAATTTTCTAAAGATCTTAATAATTGCTTAAGCAACGAAGAGAGCGTCACAGAGCTTATCTTCTAAGGCGGCTTCAAATTGAGCCATGCTGGCAATTTCTTGGGTCACAATGGAGGAAATAGATTGTCCTGAATCATGTTTTTGTAGCCACTGCTGGGCCAAATTCCCATCCCGGAGAATTTTTTTAATTGGGGTCAGAAAACAGCTAAATCCGCCTTGTTTCGCCGAGGGCCAAACCGTTTGATACAATTGCTCGATCCATTCTTTGGCCAGAATAGAACGACCATCTTGCCAATGATAAAGGGATGCGTCTAAACTTTGTTGAGCGACGGCCATTTCGTTTTTGTCAGTGATTTCTAATAAGGTTTCGGGAGATAATTGACTTTGGCTGAGAGGATCAAGAGTAGGATCATCAATCAGTTGCAGCAGACGGGCTTCTAATAACGCGATCACAGCTAACAAGGCGATAGGATCAACAATTAAGTCACAAATTCTCAATTCTAGGCGATTAAGATTGTAAGGACGATTATCCCCATTGGGCCGCACTGACATCCATAAATGCCGAACATTTTGCATGGTTTTCAGGCGTAATTGTTCTTCTGTCCAATGAATAAAATGAGCATGACTTTCAAAGAAAGGCACATGAGAGGGTGTTTGGGGAAACATTTGCCAGCGAGTGGAATGATACCCTGTGGCCTGGCCATCCAGAAATGGGGAAGAAGCACTCAAAGCCAGATATAAGGGAGCCTCAACCCGCACCAAACGGCAAGCACGCATTAAGACTTCGGGGTCACTAATACCGATATTAATATGAACACTAGCGGTCACAACTTTAGTCCCGTAAGTCTGTTCAATGTAGGTATGATAGGGGTTTTGGGGATCGGAGCGATAAAATTGCTGACTATCCCCCAAGGATAAAGTGCTTCCCGGAATCAGGGTATAATCTCCCATTTTCTCTAAATACTGCCGCAAATTACGTCTAGGCCGCACTAGAGAACATAATAAGCGATCATAGCAAGAGAGTGGGGCTGTTGTATATTCAACGTTCCGACTATCGGGTTCTCGAACAAACCCATTAAGATCTTTGGTAATGTGATCGGATAATCCAATGATCTCCCCTTGGGGTGTCCCTGTATACATTTCTACTTCAACGCCTTTGGATAGTCGTACCATGATTCCTCTGGGTAGCTTGGCCTGGTTTGCCTCATATCTTTCATTATTAATGATCTTGTAGTTGGTTTCTAGTTTTTTTATTTTTTGCTTGTTTATGAACTACCTTTTGCTGAGTTTTGCTCTCTGTCTTGGAGTTGAGTTTTTGATGATTCCTGGCCAGAGCATTGCTCAATCTCAGTTATTTTTTTCTCTGGATCAAACCTTGGATAATAATCCTTCTTCGGTTGATTTGGCCCCCCCTTTAGGAACAGCACAAAATTTGATTCCTGGAATTTGGCGTGGGTTTCATGAAACAGGAGAATTCACAGTTTATTATGGTTATCAATTTCGCAATGATGGGACATTTTGGGCTAGACACCGGGTTTATGAAGGAAAAAAAACGATTGAAGATAAAATTTGGCAAGGGAAATGGGAATTTGAGGGAGATCAGGTTACAGTATCAGAGACTAATCAAGAAAATCCTGATGATTCTCTGAATTTCCGGTTTCAGTTGACCACAGACTTTAAATTGATTTATCAGGAGGGATCTTTATCCGAGGTTTATAGATCTATGAGGTTAACTAAAGTGAGTCAGTAGAGTATCTCTATTCGGTCACTATTTAAGGGATTTTACGGATTACAAAGTTATTATAATCCTTTAATATTAAGTAAAAACAACAGCGGAAAAATACCACGACCAAATTAGTGATTCTTAGCAGTCAGATTACTCTGATTAAGCAAGGGAGGAATTATGTCTGAGTTACCGATTGATCACTCCAGTATTCATTCTAATCGCAGAAGAAGTAAAAGAATTTATGTTAATAAAGGAAGCTCAATTCAATTAGTTTTTAACCAAGAACAAATTAATGTTCCTTTTGGGGGAGTGATTATTGATGATTCTTTTCATGGATGTGGTTTAATAGTTAAGAGTGAAGAAAAGTTATGTCCTGAACAATCATTTCTCATTTTAATGCAGGGAATGGAACCTATTCCCGCCAAAATTGTTTGGAGTCAACAACTCGAAAATAATCAATTCAAATTAGGGGTTAAATATGTCACTTCTAAGTCCCTAAAAACCAAGATATTCTTTCAAAAAACTCGTCAGTCAAAAGCGTTTATGTCGCAGGAATAAGGCAAGACATAACGGTTCTACCGAACTTACCCTGTAAAATTAATAAATAAATACAGGCTAAAGCCTTATTCTATAAGAACAAAGGCTGTCTACACAGCCTTATTCTGATAATTTTTAACCGTGTTACATCCTAGGTTCGGTAGAGCCAATATAACGAGTTCTTGCGGTTTTAAACTGACTTAACTTAGAGAGAGTCTTTGCACGGATTTACCCCCTAATAATTGATGAGCTTCTGCCAATAACTGAGGGATTTCATCTCGATGGGAACTCTGACTTAAACAAGCTTTTAAGTCAAATGTCTGGACTTTTTCAGCATTTTTACCAGGAAACCAATGCCCTCCATTACCTAATAAATTATACCGCATTTTTGCATATTCAAGCATATCATAAGCCAGCACTAAATTTCTGAGCCATAAAATAATTGGAATGTTAATATTTCCTGGGGTTTGATGATGTCCTGGAAGTCCGATATGCCAGGTTTTGACCCAAGTCTCTCCTAAGATTTTAATGGCTTCTTTTTCTAAGTTGTTAATAATTGGTGCTAGGAAATCTTGAGGATTTTCTAGAAGAGATAAAGTTTTTAAATGTTCATCAAAATCCGTGGGACAAGAGGCACCTAAACTAAGGGTATGAACTTGAGGGTGAGATAAACAAAATAAATTATTAAACACCATTGGACTTAAAGGTTGACATAATTTGACTAATTTTTCTGGGGGTTGATAAAGTTTTCCTCCTTTATCAGATGGACTAATAATAAAGACTCCCATATCATGTTTTGTCGCTGCTTCTATCCCTGGCCAATTGCCTTGATTGATATAATACCAATGGAGATTAACATAATCAAAATAATCGGTTTCAATGGTTTTTGTGATAACATCGGTTGGCCCATGGGTTGAGAAACCAATAAAGCGAACTTTTCCCTGTTCTTGTAATTTTCTTACTTCGTCTAAACACCCTCCTGGACTGAGACAATAATCTAAAATTTCCTTAGTATTGATTCCATGTAATGCCAATAAATCAACATAATCTAATTGGAGAAACTTTAAAGATTGATTAAATTGCTTACGGAATTCTTTAACATCTTTTGTTGGGGATACTTTAGTTTGAATAATTAATTTTTCTCTAGGAAGTTTGGGTAAAATCTCACCTAATTGCATTTCAGAAGTACCATATCCCCTGGCGGTTTCAATATGATTAATTCCAAGTTCTAAGGAACGTTGAATTGTGGCTTCTAGATTTCGCTGATTTTCTTGGGGAACTTGCCATGCAGGAACATCTTGCCATTTATATTGATAGCGCATTCCTCCACAGGAAAATATAGGCATTTCTAATTCTGTGCGGCCAAATCTTCGATAGTGCATAATGGGTTGCTTTCTAGAACTTAAGTGTTTATGATAATTAAATAATTACATTCTATTATAAACTCATGTCAATTGATTTGTTACTCAAACCCTTTCAAAATTTTGGTATTCATTTGGGTTTAGAACGAATTCAAACCCTATTAGCTGATTTGGGAAACCCCCATCAATCTATTCCCATTATTCATGTGGGGGGAACTAATGGTAAGGGATCAGTTTGTGCTTATCTATCTTCAATTTTAACAGAAGCAGGTTATAAAGCGGGGCTTTATACTTCCCCCCATTTAATCGACTGGACAGAAAGAATTTGTCTGAATAATCAACCCATTTCTGAAAACCAATTAATAGACATAGTAATTACAATTAAAAACATCATTGATTCTTATTCAGAAAGTCCGACACAATTTGAAGTCATTACTGCTGCTGCTTGGGTTTATTTTGCTCAACAAAAAGTAGATATTGCTGTGATTGAAGTAGGATTAGGAGGACGGTTAGATGCGACTAATGTTTGTGAGCAATCTTTAGTGAGCATCATTACTTCTATTAGTCGAGAACATTGGCAGGTTTTGGGGGATACTATCGAATTAATTGCTAAGGAAAAAGCAGGGATTTTTAAGCCTGGTTGTCCAACGATTATTGGTACAGTTTCTAGGGAAGTTGAATTAGTTTTTAAGGCGCGTATTCAACAGTTAAATTGTCCGTCTATTTGGGTGAAACCTGCCATCTATATTCAAGATAATTGGGCAAAATATCAAGACATTGAATATCCCTTACCCCTGTTAGGTCAAATGCAGTTAAGTAATTCTGCTCTTGCTATTGAAACAGTAAAATTTTTACAACAAAAGGGTTGGAATATTCCCTTAACTGCTATTCAAAACGGCATGAAAAAGACCCAATGGTTAGGCAGATTACAATGGGTACAATGGCAGAATACTTCTATTTTAGTCGATGGGGCCCATAATCCAGCAGCGGCTGAGATGTTACGCAATTATGTTGATACTTTTGGAAAATCTATTATTTGGGTAATGGGAATTTTATCGACAAAAGAACATGATAAAATTTTTCAATTTTTACTGCAACCTCAAGACAGTTTATATTTGGTAGCAGTTCCCAATCACAATAGCGCAAATCCTCAAGAATTAGTAAAATTAGCAGTTACTATTTGCCCTAATTTGGTTGCTATTAAAACGTTTGAAACCGTTTTTGATGCGCTAGATAAAGCAATTAAAAATTTACCATCAGAGCAGTTAATTGTCTTGTGTGGTTCCCTTTATTTAGTAGGGCATTTTCTGGGAAGTTTACAATCAAATAATACAACTCTGAATGACCGTTAAGGCTTGTTGGTGTAAAACTTTGTTAGAAGCAGCCAAAATTTCGGTAGACTGGCTATTTAGGGGATTTCCTGACCAATCAGTGATGATCGCACCTACACCCTCAAGAATGGGAATTAAAGCACAAAAATCGTAGTATTTAAGATCTGATTCTAGAATAACCATGGGCATGGAACTCCAACCCATGGCCAAGCATAAATAATTGTAACAATCTCCCCCAAAAGCAGTACGACGACACACGGTTTGCAGACGAGTGGCGATCGCTTGTTGACGAGGGGTGACAAACATGAGGGGAGTTGTAGAAGTTAAACAAGCTTCTGCTAATTGAAAGTTAGTCTTATTTGTGTAAGAATTTTCAATAATTTGGTTATTAAAATGAGGGGATTGTCCCCTTATACCTAACCATCGTTCTTGTAAAATGGGTTGATTAACACATCCTAATAGGGGCAAATTGTTCTCAAGATCGACTAACCCGATTAAAGTACCAAAAATGGGTAAACCTTTGACAAAAGAGGATGTCCCATCAATGGGATCGAGTACCCAATAATAACCGTTTTTCGAGGCAATATTTTCTCCTTCTTCGCGGATAATGCCATCCTTGGGAGCTTCTTTTTTAATGATAGCAACCATCGCCTCTTCTGCCAAGCGATCAGCGATAGTAACAATTGAAGAAATTTGATCGGTTTTGGTTTCTGCTTCTAGGTTTGGTTGACGGAAATATTGTTTAATAATGTTTCCTGCTGCGTCAGCTAAGGTATTAGCTAATTCTATTTTAGTGCTAAGGTTTTCATTTTTCATTTTTGAGTTGTTTAATTACTTCTAAAAGGCGATCAATTTCTGGATCTGTTCCAATGGTAATTCTGACATAGTTATTAATCCGAGGATGTTTAAAGTATCTAACTAATACTTTTCGCGCTTTTAACTGAGTATAAAGTTCAGAAGCAGCGATCCATTGGGGAGAAGCAAGTACAAAATTAGCATCGGAATCACAGACTAAGAAATCTAAGTTTCTCAGGGAATTTGTGAGACGGGTACGGGTTTGACGAACTTGCTGCCAAATTTGCTGAAAATAGTCTTGAAATTCAAAACAATTACTTGCTAAAGTTTGGGCAATACGATCTAAGTTATAAGAGTCTCTTACTTTGTCCATTTGCTCAATAATTCCTAAAGAACTAATGGCAAATCCAACACGCATTCCTGCTAAACTGTAGCTTTTAGACATGGTACGAGAGATAATGACATTATCATATTTATTAAGAAAATCCCAATGATTTTCATCAGAAAAGTCTACATAAGCTTCATCAATTAAAACTATCCCTGTTGCTTGTTTACAGGTTTCTTCTAAGTATTGACGGTTTAAGTGTTTCCCTAATGGGGGGTTAGGAGAAGCAACAAAAATAAGTTTTGCTTCTGGACAAATTAACGGGCCATTTAACTCAAACTTCTCATTGGTTGGAATCGTTTTAATGAGCGCACCATGTACTTTAGCGATTGTCTCATATAAAGAGTAAGTCAAATCAAGAAAAGCAACTGTTTCCCCAGGATTAACAAAGGTTCTTAGGGTAATATTTAGGATATCATCAGACCCATTTCCTGCCAAAATATTGTTATGAGAAATACCAAAAATGTTTGATGCTGCTTTGCGTAATTGAGTAGAAACGGGGTCAGGATATAATCTAACTTTAGTTAATTCTTGTTGCAATGTATCAAATATTTTATCCGGTGGGGGATAAGGGTTTTCGTTAGTATTGAGTTTAATATAATCAGTGGTTTGAGGTTGTTCTCCAGGAATATAAGCTGGGGTTTGGTTGACACATTCTCGAATCGGTAGCATAGGGATCGGTGTAAGTGTTAGGATCTATTATTATAGCCTCAAACTATCCCCAGTTCTCTTAAGAAAAAATAATTAAAATTGAGCATCGGGACAGTTTAAGGGGATTTTTTCTGATACAATTAGATAAATTTTTGTGTCTTTAGGACGCTTGATTTTTTTGTAGCACTCAACTTTTGGTTATATCATGTCTACTTCCTTTTTACCACTTCATGAGCGTTCTTTATCTTTAGATCATGAGGGGTTAATTCAGTTATTGGCAAGGGAATCTAACCTTTTAATTATACAAGATCTTGATGGGGTTTGTATGGGATTAGTGAAAGATCCTTTAACGCGAGTTATTGATCCTAATTATTTAGAAGCGACTCAACTTTTTGACGGTCATTTTTATGTCTTAACCAATGGGGAACATATTGGTAAACGAGGTATTAATTCCATTATTGAACGTGCTTATAATGATGATAATTTAGTCAAAAATAGAGGATTATATTTACCTGGTTTAGCAGGGGGAGGTGTACAATGGCAAGATCGTTATGGGGAAGTTTCTCATCCTGGAGTTAGTGATCAAGAATTAGGATTTTTAGCATCTGTTCCTCAAGTTATTGAAACCAGTCTTAAAGGATTTTTTAGTCAGGATAATTATGGTTTAGACTATAGCACAATTTTGGATTGTATTCAAGCAACAGTTTTAGATAATAAGGTATCTCCTACTGCTAACTTAAATGTCTTTCATGAAGTTTTTATCGATCAGGAGAATGATTATCTAAAGTTACAACAAAGAATGAAACAATTGATGGATGAGTTATTAGAAAATGCTCAAAATAAAGGTTTGAAAAACTCATTTTTTGTTCATTATGCCCCCAATTTAGGGAAAGATAAACAGGGACAAGAAATGATGCAGTTAGCACAAGGGAAAGATTCAGGAACAACAGATTTTCAGTTTATGTTAAGAGGTGCCATTAAAGAAGTTGGTATCTTAGTTATTTTAAACCGTTACTATTATCAAAAGACGGGTAAATATCCATTAGGAGAAGGGTTTAATGTTCGACAAGCACCGAGAAAACATGAGGAATTATTATCTTTAATTAAAGAAAGATTTGACCCGGATCAAATGCCAATTATCGTAGGAGTTGGGGATACTGTTACCAGTAAAGCGATTACTAATGATGATAAATTAAGCTTTGGAAGAGGAGGAAGTGATCGGGGATTTTTAGAATTAATTCAAGAAATTGGCAAAGAATTTAAGACAGGAAATATCATTGTTTATATTGATAGTAGTGATGGAGAAGTTAAGAACCGCAAACCTTTAAAAACAGAAAAAATTAATGATGAAATCAGGGTTATTGAGGGGCCAGGAGATCCCAGAGATCAACATGATCCTTTAACCTTAAATGTTGTTTTTCCCGGAGGTCATAAACAATATATTCAGTGTTTTAGAGAAGCAGCACAAAGCAGGAAAAATTAAATATAAAAAAGCTTGTAGTGAGGACTTTAGTTCTCCATTCTTATGAGTTTCCAGCACTAAAGTACCTACTACAAACATTAATTTATTTTTGACTATCTACTCACTAAGTCATTAAAACCCCTTTAGAACTAGGAATAGAATTGCCCCGACGAGGATCAATTTCCAAGGCCATTCGCATTGATCTTGCAAACGATTTAAAGGTTGCTTCAATAATATGATGAGAGTTAATTCCATCTAATTGACGAATATGTAAAGTCATTTGACTATGATTAACAATAGCAACAAAAAATTCTCGGACTAATTGTGTATCATAAGTCCCGACTCTTTGGGTAGGAATTTCTAGACCATAAGTTAAATGGGGTCTTCCTGAAAAGTCTAAAGAAACTTGAACTAATGCTTCATCTAACGGTGCAATAAAATGACCAAAACGGACAATTCCTTTGCGATCACCTAAAGCTTTTCCTAATGCTTGGCCTAGGGTTATTCCCACATCTTCATTAGTATGATGATCGTCAATTTCAAGATCACCTTTTGCTTTAACATCTAAATCAATTAAACCATGGGAAGAAATTTGGTGTAACATATGATCAAGAAAGGGAATTCCTGTGGCTGCCTCACAATTTCCTTGACCATCTAAATTCAAGGTAACTTGAACATCTGTTTCTTGAGTGGTGCGACTAACAGAAGCAATTCTAGGAGCAAAAGAGGGAATAATAGAGGGAGAATTAGGAAGATGGGTATTTTGAGTCTGCATAGGTTGATCAACAATAGTAGTTAGGACAAACTTTTTGAGTTTCCTTATCTTTAGGATATCAATTTACGGTTGAGATTGTACCTTAAAAGTGACAAGAAAGAAAAAATTAGTCTGAAACGACATTTTGGATGATTTAATTAAGCATAAGTATCAAAGATTTAAAATTGGGTAAATTCACTAAAAATTCAACTAAATTTCATTTAAAACAACTCTATGAACAAGATTATTTGACCTGGTATAAAATTACTTTAGATGAAGACTGGCTACCCATACCTTAACGAAGTCATTCGTCAGAAGTTGTTTTTGTAACGAGGACGCATTCTCAGAATAGGAATTCAAAGAAGTTTGGGGATACTTTTAACCCGATCATTCGTCATTGTTGTTGAGAAGGGGAGAGACTATGATAGAATTGCTGAAATTTGTCTCATCTTACCAAGAGAAAGACAATCGACTATCTTGTTCTAAGCCTCATTGTTCCTCATTTTCACACTGATTGAGTCATTTATTTATGAAACTATTAGATTCTAAAGGCCGTTTATTTGGAAAAGTTAGTATCCTAGATTTAGGGGCAGCATTAGCGATTTTTCTAGTTATTGTCGGTATTTTTGTCGTTCCTGGTAAGTCGGGAACCAGTACCATTGCACAAGTCGCTAACAAACCTATCGAAGTTGATGTTATTGTACGAGGTTTGGGGATACTTGATCCAGACTCTCTAATGCGTCAATTTGAGGAAACTAAAAAAACGAATATTGTAATTCGTAACCAACCTGCGGGAGAGTTCGGAATTAAAGCGGTTCAACCTATTCCAAGAACCACTCTTGTTCCTCAACAGGACGGTACTGTCAAAGCTTTACCTGATCCTAGCCCACAAGCCAAATATTATCAAGATATGATTATTACCTTAACTGGAGACGCGCAAATTACCAATACGGGTGCGGTAGTTGGTCAGCAAAAAGTTAAAATTGGTACTTTAATTGAGTTAGAAGGGAAAGATTATAACTTTAATACCAGTACCATTGCTGTGCGAGTTTTGAAGTGATTTAACTGAAAACATTATCATCATTTTTCAATTTGGGTCATGCGCTTTTCTAAGTTCATGACCCTTTCTTTTAATTCTATCACTAAGGTTGATAAACGTTCAAATAAAGGGTCACTGCGTCCAATGACTTCACCATCAATTATTTGGGGAGATGTGTTAATAGAAGGGTTATTAGCAGAATTATCCTGTCGTTGTCTTACATTAAGAATAGCATTTTCTAAGCGACTGACTCGCGCATTTAAGCGGTCAATATCTGCACGAAAACGACTATCATCACTGGCAAAAATAGGAGATATTTGAATGAATACTAAGATAGTTATAAGGGTAATTAGGATTAAAAATAGTTTGCGATCGCTCATTTTCTTAGGTTGCCGTTTCAAACAGGGTTAAAATAATAAGATTCTTGCCTAAGAGATTAATATTAAGTAAGGTGGGCATTGCCCACCCTACAATTAGAAGAGATTTAAGTCTGTTACGGCCCCTAAACTACTTGAAGAAACTAACTTCGCATACTTCCCTAATACTCCTCGTTTATACCGAGGTTCAGGGGCTTTCCAGTTAGTGCGACGCTGGGCTAATTCTTCATCAGAAACATTCAATTGCAACAGCTTTTCTTGAGCATCAATAGTAATACTATCTCCCTCTTTAACTAACCCAATAGTTCCCCCAACATAAGCTTCTGGTGCCACATGACCAACCACTAAACCATAGGTTCCTCCAGAGAAACGGCCATCGGTAATTAAGCCCACAGAATCACCTAAACCTGCCCCAATAATAGCGGAGGTTGGTGCTAACATTTCCCGCATTCCTGGGCCTCCTTTTGGCCCTTCATAGCGGACAATAATCACATCTCCAGGATTAATCTTTTTAGCAAGAATTGCCTCTAAGCATTCTTCCTCAGATTCAAAAACACGCGCTGGCCCCGTAATTTTAGGATTCTTAACCCCGCTAATTTTAGCAACAGCACCCTCTGAAGCTAAATTACCTTTTAAAATGGCTAAATGTCCCTCTTTATAAACAGGTTTATCCCAAGGAAGAATGACATCTTGATTAGCTGGTGGTTCAGCAGGAATATCTGTTAAAATCTCCTCAATAGTTTCCCCTGAAATAGTTAACGCATCCCCATGTAATAACCCATGAGTTAACAGCATTTTCATGACTTGAGGAATGCCACCAGCTTGATGCAAATTAACAGTTACATAACGTCCCGATGGTTTCAAATCACATAATACGGGAACCCGTTGACGAATGGTTTCAAAATCATCTAAAGTTAACTCAACACCGATGGTATTTGCTATGGCTAATAAATGCAATACTGCATTAGTAGAACCTCCGACAGCCATAATTACAGAAATGGCATTTTCAAAGGCCTTGCGCGTTAAAATTTGACTCGGTAAAAGCTGATTACGGATAGCATCAACTAACACAAAAGCAGACTTTTCTGTACTGTCTGCTTTCTCTGCATCTTCTGCGGCCATAGTTGAAGAATAAGGTAAACTCATACCCATAGCTTCAAATGCGGAAGACATAGTATTTGCAGTAAACATTCCCCCACAGGAACCGGCCCCAGGACAAGCATTTTTTTCAATAGCTAATAATGTGTTATCATCTATCTTACCTGCGCTGTGTTTTCCTACCGCTTCAAAGGCACTAACAACGGTTAAATCTTCCCCATTGTAATGGCCAGGTTTAATCGTTCCCCCATAGACAAAAATAGCAGGAATATTCATTCTTGCCATCGCTATCATGGCCCCTGGCATATTTTTATCACATCCTCCAATAGCAATAACTCCATCCATACTTTGACCATTACAAGCAGTTTCGATGGAGTCTGCAATAACATCCCGTGAAACTAGAGAATATTTCATCCCTTCTGTTCCCATAGAAATGCCATCACTAACAGTAATTGTACCGAACATTTGGGGCATTCCACCCGCACTTTTGATCCCAGTTTCGGCCCGTTTTGCTAACTCATTAATTCCCATGTTACAAGGGGTAATGGTACTAAACCCGTTAGCAACACCGACGATAGGTTTAGTAAAGTCATCATCACCGAAACCAACAGCGCGTAACATCGCACGGTTAGGGGTTCGTTGACTTCCTTGAGTCACAACACGACTTCTTATATTCTCAGACATTGTAGCGTTCTCCTTGTGGCTGTGGCACTGTTTCTATTGTCCGTTGTTCTTACACTTTGCGGTGAGAAGATATAACAAAAATTTTACAACTCCCTAGTAATTTTACTGAATCTGGGGAACATCACAAATAATGTGTTACTCAAATCTTAAGCACTTATACTGATTGTGATTAGGTAAATACTTCGAGATAATCAGAACAATGAGAAGTATAAGCGGTATTAATTCTACGCTTATACAATGTTCCCTATTTATTAAATTTGACCACCTATCTTTTGTTATCGGCAAAATAATCAGTTGAAATTTTATCCTAAATCCTGTCGTAATGAAAGGGAAGTTGAGAGTAAGCTAATTGTTCAATATTTATTGCCGCAATTAGGTTATTCTCCTGATAATTGGCATCAAGAGGTTTGTTTTGGGAATATTCGTTTAGATTTTTTGACAGTGGCAAATAAAAAAATCAAGAATTTTTCTTTATGTGTCGTCATTGAAGCAAAACATCCCCAAGAAAATTTAGATCATCATGTCCGTCGTCTCGGACATTATTTAACTAAAATCAAGAGTTTATATGGCGTTTTAACCAATGGTAAAGATTTCAGGATTTATCAAAGACAAGAAGACAAAATAAAATTAGTTTTTTGTTGTTCTGGAGAAACTATTGAATCAAATATTGTCAAAATTAATGCTTTAATTGGAAAGGAGAGTTTACAGTCTAAATTCATTCCTCCTAAATCTCTAACTACTCAAGAGTTTAGTCAAAATTCAGTTAACCTTCCTCAAGTTTCTCAATCACCTATTACGGAGTCAAAAAAAACATCAATGAAAGTTATTGCTATTTATCATCATAAAGGTGGCGTTGGAAAAACCACAGTTGCTACTAATTTAGCTGCCGCTTTCAGTAATCAAGGAAAACGAGTTTTATTGATTGATATTGATGCTCAAGCTAATACTACTTTTGCAACTGGGTTAATTAAATTTCAGTTTGATGATGATGATGATCTAAAGGATAAAAATGTTTTTCATTTACTAGAAAGTAAGGTTAATACAATTTCTGATATTGTGAGAAAATCTCAAGGATTTAATCAAAAAGAGATTGATGTTATACCGTCTCATATAATGTTAATTGACAAACAAAACGAATTAGCAAGATATGCATCAAGTCGTTCTAGATTAGTGAAAAAATTAGAATTGGTTACAGAAGAATATGATTTGGTTATCATTGATACTCCTCCTTCTTTAGATTTATATGCAGAATCAGCATTAACCGCTTCTGATTATATTATTATTCCTTCTGATTTAAAACCATTTTCTAATCAAGGACTAAGAAGTGTTAAAAACTTTTTGGAGACACAAATTAATGATAATAGAGAAACTTTAGGCAAACCTTCTGTCAAAATCATGGGGGTTCTTCCTTCTAAAATTTCTACTCATCATCAATATCTTAAATATACTTTTCCTAAGCAGCGAGAATTGATTGCGACAAGATATAATTTTCCGATTATGGAAAATATGATTTCTGAAAGAACTGCTTTATCTCATTGCATTAATGAAACTATACTATTAGGAGAATTGGAAATTCCTGCTCCTAAATCTATTTTTTACTACGCAAATAATGTGTCTTCTGCTAACACATCTGCTGCTGAATTTGAATCATTAGCTATTGAAGTTTTGGAAAAAATAGGAGCTTAATTATTATGGATTTTTTCTTAGTAGATGTTGATACCATTAATTGTACCATTCCTTATTCTGAAATTAAGGATAATGAGATGATTGTAAATAGATTGGCTAATATCATCTTAGAATCTGGAGGTATTGTCAATCCTTTATTTGTCAAAAAACTAGGTTTTGATTCCTATGAATTAGTCTATGGTGATGTAGAATATTATGCGGCAGTAAAGGCGAGTCAGATAGATCCCAGAAAAGGAGAAATGATTGCTGCATTTATCATTAAAGATGAACAAAAAGATGCAATTAAAAGACAGATTGATGTTTTGAGAAAAACTTTATCAAACATAGAACAATTAGGAGATAATCAACCATCAATCAATCAAGTAATCTGCACAGCAAGCGATAACTATAGTAAGTTAAACTCAGTGGAGAAAGACATTAAACAGATCCATGAGCAACTAGACTATTTCATGGAAATTAATACACCAAAGGGCATTAAAAAGCTACTCACAAAACAACTTGAAACTATTATCTCCGAGACTGAAAATAAAACTAAACAAGAGGCAATACAACACCTGAGAAAAGCTCAACATGAACTGCAACAATATCAAAAGAATATTGAAAACGAAATTCTAGAATTAAGTAAATTCAATTTGATTGATGTAACTTATGATGAATTAGCCCAAATCATGAAACAAGTAGGAAGTAGTGTAAATCAAATAAATGCTAGTTGGAAAGCCATTGAATATTGGAGAAAACCTGACAAAGAATTATCTTGGGATAATCTTAAAAAGTCCACAATAAATAAGTCTAAAGATAAAATATATGGTTTTGCTCAAGCTGCTTATGCCAAACTAAGAAAAGTGGCTTATTTGTAACTTTTTAACGCTTCAACTAGATTAATTAATACAGTAGGGATATGATATATTATGTCCCTAAAATTAGAATATAATACCAAATCCGCTTTAAAAAGTAGAGTTATTAAAACAAAAAAAAACCAGTAGAGGCGTTGCAGGCAACGTCTCTACGTTAATCTCTTTTGATAACCGGATTTGGTATAATGATAGTATGGAAGAAAGTTTCAAGTATTAAAACTTGAAATAATATTATCAAATCACAAAAAAATAAGGTAGAAATTTCTACCTTACTAAATTTAAACATCGAGTTTTTTATAGCATTACCTTTGGCTTTTTATCAATTATTGCTTATTTCAGCTACAGGTTAAAACCTGTTGAAAAAAGGAGCTAAATTAACTAGATAATATGTCATCTACTTTTGATTTAAGTAGATGATTTTAAGCATTTTGTCTGAGTTTTTTCTTAGCGATCGCTAACAAAGGAATTGTTAACCATGCTAACCCAGGAATATCGGATTCGGGAATTTGAACTGCGGGTTCGTCCGATGGCGAAGGAATATTGGATTCAGGAGTTGGAGTTGGGGTTGGGCTTGGGGTTGGGCTTGGGGTTGGAGTTGGGGTTGGGGTTGGAGTTGGAGTTGGAGTTGGGGTTGGGGTTGGAGTTGTAGTACCTCCAAAGCTTAAGGATGCCGAAATCGCACCAAATACATCCTGAGCCGTGAACCTGAATGTAACATCATTGGACTTAATGAGATTTAACTTATCATCGAGGAAACCATAGCCATCAATTCTCAGGTCATCAGGGCTATCGGATTTACTTGTAATTGAATTGAGTGAGAGAGAAAAACGGTCATTTTCTCCGAATTTCAAGAATGACGGAATAGAAGTAAATTCATTAATTGATAAGTTAGTGACCAATGTACCAAAATCACTGGGATTAATAATTCCAAACAGTTCATTAGGGGAACCGTTACTTAATTGAGGGATACGAGCAAATTCAAATAAGCTAGAAAACATTAGGTTTTTAGCCTGTCCCAAAGAAGAACCTTCAAAATCTTCTACACCGACATATCCGGCTGCACTAAATGTACCAGCAAAAGCCACCATTGGACTACTCAAGACAGAGACAGCGACACCTACAGCGAACAAGTATTTCATTTTCCCTCACAGGAATTAAAAGTATTCCTCCAATAAATAACAAATTCTCCGTAAAAATACAAGCTTAGTTAACTCTTTATAAGGAATTTTTTGGGGGATTTTACTGAGGTAGTTTAGTCTATTTATCTAATTTGCTCAAAAATTGAGCTAAAAAAGTCAAAAAAGGGGATAGGAATTTTTACTGTCCTTTCCCCGTTGGTTCATGAGTTTAATAAACGAAACTTATCTAATAAGTAGTTGGGTAATTTTAGTCCGTCATCAGCTTGGACATATTGCTTTAACTAAATGTTTACTGGCCTGACTTTCCATCTGTTGTCGCAGTATTCTCTGATAGAGCAATCACCAAAAAACTTGCCCATTCTTGCCCATTAAAAATGGACATCCGACTTCAATAATCACTTTTTCAAGTATTAGAAAAATCAGAGAAATAAGTTTTGCTTGACTGTTTAACTTTTACTTCACCCCTAACTGGCCTGGGTAACAGTAAGTTACAATGCCATTATTGACTTATTTTTAAGAGTAGGTAATGACCCTAGGCTTAAACCCTTGCCTAACTGTAGCGATCGCCCCTTTGACAACGGCGGGTTCAGAAAGTTTTGCCCTTTGGGTAACCAATGCCCCTTTGCCGAGTGGATACGTTCATCATGATTCCTTATGGTCAGAAACCTTAACCCGCAAGTGGTTAGCTTGGCAAGAAATGTTTGCCCCCCAAGGAGAACCCCACCTTCCCGTTACTCATGCTCAACTGACCAGTGATCTGCCTCCTTTGACCTTTACCCTAGCAAGTCCCACCGAAAGCTATGGTGGACGACTCATGCAAGAATTAGGTCTGAGTTTGTGGCAATGGTTGTTTGATGCTTCCATTCATTCCAGTTTTGCCCAAAGTCGCGGCCTGGCATTAGGCAGTCATCGTCCCTTAAGATTACGGTTGGACATTCAAGCGCCTGAATTAATTCCCCTGCCTTGGGAAATTATGCAATCAGCCGCGGGTAAACAAGCAATTTCCCTCGATCCTCAAATTCTTTTTAGTCGTACCACTAACAATGTAGACCCCTTAGTTTTTTATCAGGCGAAAGAAATCTTAAACATCTTGCTGGTCTTGGGAAATCAAGCTCATCCCTCCCCAATCCCTCTCAATGAAATTACAAATCAAGCTGACAGTCAAGGCCGTTCAGTTCAAGAAGTTGAGGGTTTAACTCATGAGGACTTAAAACTGGAAACCGAGGCTGACTTGTTGGCCCAAATGATTGAACATAGTTCCTTTGCCCCCCAAGGAAGTTGGCAGCCGCCTGTTACCGTTCCTGTGCGAGTCCATCCCCTGGTGCAACCAACCCCTGGCCAATTAATTGAAGCCCTTGATAGTGGAGATTATAATGTCCTTTTTTATGCCGGCCATGGAATGCCAGCCCCCAATGGTGGATTACTATTTTTAAGTTCTCAGGCAACGATGAATGGGACAGAATTAGCACAAGTGCTGATTCGTAATCAAATTACCCTAGCGGTGTTTAACGCCTGTTGGGGGGCCCAACCTGATCATCAAGGCTCAAAAACCATTGAACGCAGTAGCCTGGCAGAAGTCTTAATTCATCATGGAGTTCCGGCTGTCTTAGCTATGCGAGATTCCATCGCCGATCAAGAAGCCTTAAGCTTTATTCAAGCCTTCACAAAAGCCTTAACTCAACGTCAACCAATTGATGAGGCGGTGAGATTTGCAAGACAACAATTATTGACCCTTTATAAATTTAATCAACCCGCTTGGACCTTGCCTATTCTCTATATGCACCCTCAATTCAATGGGGAATTAATTTCCCCCTTGGATGATATTACCCAATTACCCTTAATCACGACTAAACCCCCGGCTGCTTATCTTCGGTTTGTCGAAGAAGCAGAAACTCGCTGGCAAATTTACGGCGGGTTAATGAGGGTGGGCCGTCGTCCTGAAAATGATCTCGTCATCCAAGAAAAATGGGTCAGTCAACGTCATGCTGAGATTATTTGCCGAGAAGTTCCTGCCGATCCTGAACAGAGCTATACTTACTTTCTACGGGATTTTTCCCGCTTTGGAACCTTGATTTTGAGGGATGACCATTGGCAAAGAGTCCACTATGAGGAAGTGCCATTACCATCGGGGACTCAGTTAAAATTTGGTAGCCCCTATGGTCAAACGGTTGAATTTATCGTTGAAGAAATAGGGGAAAACTAATTAGGTGGGGCATGGCCCACCTGATACACCATCTAACGTTGCAACAATTCAACAACTTGTTTTTGTAGTTCAGGATTACCTTCTACTGTTTTACCAATTTCATTAAATCGTGAAATATCTAAACCACTTGCCTCTACTGCTTCCCGTTTTTTCTCCCGATCTTCCTCATTGATCTTTTTGACAACGGCTAAGGCTTTTTCAAACTTTTGCTTGTCTTCAGGGGTGATCTCACCGCTGCCTTGGGCATTGGTATCCCGCTGTTTTTTGCCAATTTCCATAAACTGTTCCGGTGATAACCCTTCAGCTTGCACGGCTTCAACCATTTTTTGTTGAGTGGCTTCATCAACGGCTTGTAACTTGATCACTGCTTGAGCAAACTGTTTTAATTCGTCTTTACTGACATTCTTGGATGCTAGGGTTTGTTGAGAAGCTTGAGCGATCACCTCCCCAGGTTGACTATAGGCGGGAAGGCTGCCAAGACAAACAACTGAACAGAAAACACCGAGACATCCTTTAAAAAGCAATTGCTTAAGCATTTTATTATTTCCTAAGAGGTTTAACATTGGGCGATCATTCTAAATGAATAACCACAAAAACTCTCACCAGAGTTTTTAGGATTCTAACAAGTCTTGGGCCAAAACGGAAAAATCAATCTCCTAAATAGGCTTCTAGAACGATAGCATTGTGTTGAATTTCTTGGGGTGTCCCATCGGCTAAATTTGTGCCTTCTGCTAAAACCCATATATGATCACACAAGGACATGATTACATCCATATTATGCTCAATAATTAAAAAAGAAATTCCCTGGCGATTCCAATTTGTAATATGTTCGCAAATTTGACCAATCAGCGTCGGATTAACCCCTGCGGCCGGTTCATCGAGTAAAATTAATTTAGGACGAGTCATCAAGGTTCTGGCCATTTCTAGTAATTTGCGCTGTCCCCCTGATAAAGCCCCCCCATAGTCATAACATTTGTCAATCAGTCCAACGGATTCTAAGATAGAAAGGGCTTTTTCTCGGTTTTCTTGTTCTTCTTTTTTGATCTGTGCCTGTTGTAGCCACACTTTAATCAGATCTTCTCCTGTCTGTTTTTGGGTGGCCAAAAGCATATTTTCTAACACCGTCAAACGAGACAAAACTCGCGCTACTTGAAATGTCCGCACACATCCTTGTAAGGCAATTTGGTGAGGAGATAGCTGGTGAATGGGTTCTCCATCAAAAATCACTTCCCCTTGATCGGGACGAATAAAACTCGATAATAAATTGAATAAAGTGGTTTTTCCAGCACCATTGGGGCCAATTAACCCCGTAATACTTCCCTTTTTCACTTGGATATGAGCATTATTAACAGCCTTCAATCCACCAAAACTTTTGTATAATTCTTTTGCATTTAGGATTATGGACGAGGAAGTGGTCATTGCTCAAATCACTAATTACTGCTAGAAAACGAGGGTATGCTTTGACTAATCGGGTCTCATAATAACACAGATTAGCCACTACTTACCAATCTTTAGTTTATGCTCCTGGAATTAAGTTATTGGCTTATCATTATCGCCTCAATCAAGAAAGATTATTAGCCTTAAAAGATTTTAATTTTTACTATAATTAACTCCAATCATTCTCTTCAAAATTATTAATTTTATCCCTCTTCTCCTCTACCTCCAAGTTTAGCTAAGCTTAAAGACCACATAAATTGTTACAATAGTTTACAAAGCCCTAATACTGATAGCAAATTCATGACTCTTATGCCTCAATCCACCCTATCCCCAGATCTTCAAAATCCTGATTTAATTACGATTGACGCGCAACCCATCCACATTCCCGCAGGACACACAGAAGATTTAGGGCCCATTAGTGATACCTCTCCTGAAAGCTGGCAGTACAATCCAGAAGTCATTAATCAATATTATCGTCAACGTCTTCTACAAGTTCTGGGCCGCTTAATCAGTGTTTTTATCTTGTTTTTTCGCTTTGCTTTGGGGTTGTGGTGGGATAAAATGAGAGGCAGAAATCCCAAACAAGAGCGAAACCGCGCCATTCATCTACGGGAAATGTTAACAGAATTAGGGCCCACCTATATTAAAGTCGGACAGGCCCTCTCGACAAGACCCGATTTAGTTCCCCCCGTCTATCTTGACGAATTAACTACCCTACAAGATCAATTACCTTCTTTTCCTAACAAGATTGCCCATCGTTTCATCCAAGAAGAATTAGGGGAACATCCTGACGAAATTTATGCTGAACTTTCAGAAAAACCCATTGCTGCTGCTTCTCTCGGACAAGTTTATAGAGGAAGATTAAAAACAGGGGAACAAGTTGCCGTGAAAGTGCAACGTCCTGATTTAATTAAAAGGATTACATTAGATATTTATATTCTGCGGAATTTATCAGCTTGGTTGCAAAAAACTTTTTCCTTTATTCGTTCCGATTTAGTAGCGATTACTGATGAATTAGCGGGACGAATTTTTGAGGAAATTAATTATGTTCAAGAAGGCAAAAATGCAGAAGAATTTGCAGAACTCTATGGACATTTACCAGAAATTTATATCCCAAAAATCTATTGGGACTACACAGGTAGGCGCGTTCTGACGATGGAATGGATAGAAGGAATAAAATTAACCAATATTCAAGCTATTCAAGCCCAAGGAATTGATGCTACCCATTTAGTTGAAGTCGGTGTTAATTGTTCCTTACGTCAATTATTAGAGCATGGTTTCTTTCATGCTGATCCCCATCCTGGTAATTTATTAGCCATGAAAGATGGCAAACTTGCTTATCTTGATTTTGGCATGATGAGTCGTATTAAACCTTATCAACGCTATGGACTCATTGAAGCAGTCGTTCATTTAGTTAATCGAGATTTCGATTCTTTAGCTTATGATTATGTTAAACTCGATTTTCTCAAACCTGATACAGATTTAACTCCGATTATTCCTGCTTTAACGGAAGTCTTTGGCAATGCTTTGGGGTCAAGTGTAGCTGAATTAAACTTTAAAAGTATTACGGATCAAATGTCAGATATGATGTATGAGTTCCCTTTTAAAGTTCCTGCCTATTATGCTCTAATTCTTCGCTCAATGGTTACATTAGAGGGGATTGCGATCGGCATCAACCCCGATTTTAAAGTGTTAAGTAAAGCCTATCCTTATGTGGCAAAACGCTTATTAACTGATCCCTCTCCTGAATTACGCGCTTCTTTAAAAGATTTGTTATTTAAAGAAGGAAGCTTTCGCTGGAATCGCTTAGAAAATTTAATGAGAAATGCTAAAGATTCTCAAGACTATGATATTGATAAAGTTCTCGATCAAGCTACCGAATTTCTCTTTTCTCAACGGGGTGAATTTATTCGAGAAAGACTCGTCAATGAAATTATTAATGTCTTGGATATTTTCGGTCGTCGTACCTGGTTTAATCTCTCGGCAATGGTAAGAGAACAAGTAGGATTAGCCGTTCAAGAAACCCCTCAAGACTTGCGAGAAAATGCTCAAACGGCAGAACATTTACAAAACATCCTGAAAATCCTCCAAGATACCCCAGGATTTGACCCCATGCGCTTAGTTCCTGTGGCTGCTAAATTGATAGTCAAGCCGGAAACTCAACACATGGGACAGAAAATTGCTGAAGGGTTAATGCAGAAATTAGTGGCTCGTTTGATTCGTAATTTATTATTAGAATTAGATCAACCGAAAGGGAAAGACCTTCCTGTTAAAAACACTCAGAAAGCTTTACCAGTATCACTTTAAAACTATTAATCTCTTTCTGTTTTCACCCATTTTGATTGAGGACGAACTAAAAAAGTAACATAAAGGGGGATTTTCCAAAGTAAGTAAAAAGGGATAGAAATTAAAGCCCATCCAGAAATTTCTTCCCGGCCAAATTTGGCCCAGCCAGTTACAATTGCTGTTATTAAACAGATGCCGCCTATACCGAGAAGAATACTAGGTAACCAAGAAATTCCTAATAATCCTGCCGTTACCATGATGCTCATTCCTAGGCCCCAAAACATAACTAATAAAGATAAAGGAGGAACACTTAACTCTAAAGCTAATGCCAACAAATCTAAACGTCTTTGTTTCAAAGATGCTAGTAACAAACGAGGAGTTTGACTCAAAATTAAAGATAAATGACCATGTTCCCAACGAGATCGCTGACTTTGTGCCTGATCTTGCTGCATTAATCGTCCAATCACTTTTCCTTGGGGACAATAAGATGGGGCATATCCAGCGATAGCGAGGTCAACTGATAACTGCATATCATCAACAGTTTTATTATTCGCCAGATTAACCTGACTGATAATCGACCAGGGAAATGCCATTCCTGAGCCATTGAGGAGACAAGGACTATTCAATCGTGCTAAACCATAAGGGCGAACAAAGTTTTTCATCAGAATAGCAAAAGCAGAAATTTTATCCCTGAGCATAGGATCAAGATCTGTTTCCATCAAATAAGTGCTTTGAATCGGTTTTTGCTGAGCGTAAGATAATTGAACAAGATACCCAAGGGTTTGGGGTTCCATTAAACAATCCGCATCAAGAATGATAACAATTTCAGGAGGTTTCCCATTGAGAAATTTGATACCGTAATCTATGGCATAGCCTTTACCACGTTTTTCAGAATCTTGGCGTTCGAGAACAGTAATTTCAAATTTTCGGGCGATCTCTGCCGTTCGATCAGTACAGTTATCAGCAATAACAATAATCTCGTCAGGAGAATTAACTTGAAGTAATAAGGATTTTAGTGTTTCTTCAATAACAGTTTCTTCATTGTGAGCAGGGATTAAAATTTTAAAACTGGGCTGATTTTCTAAGTGAGTTTCTAGAGATTCATTCAAAGGCAAAATAGACATTAAACATTCGACCAATAAAACTAAGCAAGGAATCAGAAGAAGAACGGCGATCAACGACAATCCAATTTCTAAACTAAAAAACATAAAATCCTCTCATCAATGAACAGACTCAAATAATTGTATTAATTGTTGGGCTTCTTTCATAATATTATGTTGTTGAGCCACAAGTTTTGCCCCAAAATTTCCCATTTCCTCTAATTGAGAAACCGGAGTTTCTAAAGCAGTTTTCATAGCTTCTACTAGCCCTTCAACTGAACCAGCCGGTACTAACCATCCTGATTTACCAGGTATCACTAATTCAGGAATTCCTGCAACATAAGTGCTAATGACAGGACGACCTAATGCCAGACTTTCCATCATAACCACAGGTAATCCTTCAGCAAAACTAGGTAACACCATCGCCCGTGATTGTAAGATATAGTTTTGCACTTGTGCTTGAGTTGCCCATCCCGTAATCTCAACAACATCCTCTAAATTCTCCTGAGTAATTGCGGCTTCAATCGGTTTTCTTAAATCCCCATCTCCCACTAAAATAACCTTGAATTTATGGCCTTGAGCTATTAATTTGCTTGCTGCCTTAATTAACAAAAATTGTCCCTTTTGTTCACTTAAACGACCGACACAAACAAAACAAGGTTCTTCAGAAATCGGTTGCCTAGGAAGGGAGAAAAAAGCATCATCTACCCCACAATGAATAATGTGAATTTTTCCCCAATCCCTAAATTCACACCAGCGATACAATTGACTGCGACTATAGGAACTAATTGTCACGACAAAAGCTGCCCGTTTGATTTTTTCCGGTAATGCGATCGCCTCCACTTTATCAAATTCTTCGGGCCCATGTACGGTAAAACTATAGGATGGCCCCCCTAACCCATAGCAAAACATAGCGACGGTAGTGGCATTCGTGCCAAAATGGGAATGAATATGAGTCACATCCCACTTGGATAGCCACCGCAATAAAACACAAGCTTCTGCTAAATAAGCTAAATGATAAAGAATTCCCTTTTCAGATTTCCACCCAATACGACAAGCTAAAAAAAGCATTGACCAAAAAGCTAGAGGCCTACTAATGGCAGTGGCTAATAGGTTGAAAATTAAGCCTAGTCTACCAACCCCTAAAATAACACGAGTTTTTTCTAGTTCTTTTTTATCAGCTTCATCCACAACTTGTTCCACGCAGGAACGAATAGAAAACCGAGTAATCGGAAGTCCTAATGCTTCTAAAGCCAGAATCTCCCGTCGAATAAAACTATGACTAATTTTCGGATATTGATTAATCAAATAAGTAATTTTCATCCTGGTTGATGGCTCAAGTTACTTGATCGTTAATATGTATACTTCATCTTAGGAGATAGGATACAAGAAAACTTACCCAAATATACAACAAATCTGGTGATCGTTTATGATTGATGATGAAACTTGCGCTTAGTTAGTCAATCATGAGCAATTTAGGAATAGTCATCATCGGCAGAAATGAAGGAGAGCGTTTAATTAACTGCCTTCAATCATTAATTACTGAGGTTACTGAATTCAACAATATTCCCATTGTTTATGTTGACTCAGGCTCAACAGATGGGAGTGTGACAACAGCAAAATCTCTGGGGATTCAAGTCATCGAATTAGATACATTCTCTCCCTTTACTGCAGCAAGAGGAAGAAATACAGGCTTTCGGTTTTTAATAGAACAATATCCAGACTTGAAATATATTCAATTTATGGATGGGGACTGTGTTCTTGTTCAGGGATGGCTTAATCAAGCTGTCAAGGAGTTAGAAAATAATGAAAATCTGGCCATTGTTTGTGGCCGCCGTCGTGAAAAAGTTCCTGACGAGACACCTTACAACCGCCTAGCCGATATGGAATGGGATACTCCCGTCGGCGAAACAATGGGTTGCGGGGGCGATGCCTTGATGCGAGTTAAAGCGATTAAAGCAGTTAACGGTTTTAATGATGCCTTAATTTGTGGTGAAGAACCGGAAATGTGTATCCGCTTACGTCGTCAAGGTTGGAAAATTTTGCGTTTAGATGCTGACATGACCTTTCATGACGCAGCCATGACTAAGTTTAGTCAATGGTGGAGCCGCATGGTGCGCTCAGGTTGGGCCGTGGCACAAGGGATGGCTATGTATGGTTCATCCCCAGAAGAATATATGGTTCGTGAATACTTTAGCAATTGGTTTTGGGGACTTATTCTACCTCTGATTGCTTTTGGGTTCGCTTGGTTGACTTCAGGGCTAACTTTATTACTACTAATCGGATACTTAGTCTTAGGGGGGCGCATCTACCAAAGTCGCCGTCGTCAGGGTGATATACCAGCCCATAGCCAATTATATGCAGTAGCTTGTGTCTTCGCTAAGTTCCCTCACATTATTGGTCAAACTAAATATTGGCTGATGCGGTGGCAGGGTAAACAAGCCACTCTAATTGAATATAAAAACCCCAGAAGTGATGTTAGTTAACAACCACTTGCTCATAGTCTTACCGTAATACAGTGTAATACAGTATTGCCTGGACTAAACACAAGAACCAACAGAGAAATCGATAACCCTGAAACCCTTGTCTTGACTGCATTTCAAAAAAAGTCAAAAAAAGTTTGCCAAAAGGGTTGACATTCCTGGGGAGATTGGATATATTTGTAAATGCGCGGTTGAGAGCGGAAACGCCCGACGCGCTCCGA